>JAGOLL010000027.1 GCA_017994055.1 Methanothrix sp. | reverse complement strand
TCCTGTTGCCGATCTCCACTCCCCTCAGCTTGCTCAGATTGATCTGGCGGACATAGCGGGTCCTCATTCCCCCCTGGTCCGAGGCCGGGAGGCGGAACTGCTCCATGCTCACCACTCCGTCCACGATGTAGTCCAGGGGCATGACGCTGTCAAACTCGGAGACGAAGATGAGATTGGTGTCCAGGTCCCGGGCGAACTCGCAGATGTTCTGCTCAAAGCTGGCGTGGCTGCTCCCCAGCAGGTGGGAGGTGTAGTTCAGGACGGCATCCCAGCTGTCGATGACTATGGTGGGATTGTCCATATCCTCTGCCTCCTCGAAGAACACCTTGAAGAAGTCCAGGACGGCGTAGTAATTGTTGAGATCCTTTCCCATTCCCTTCAGGCTCTCCAGTAGCCTGGTCTGGGTGGCATTGACCACATTTCTGGCGGGCAGAATATCCTCCACCCAGGGATTAGTGGCATAAAGCCTCCGTGGATCGATGCGGGTGGAAATATAAAGCCCGCTCTGCTCCCGGCTGAGGCTATTCATGATCTCCAGGGCCAGGGTGGTCTTGCCCGTACCCGGCAGGCCCTTGATCAGCAGGGTCTGGCCGCCCTCGATCTGGAAGAACTGGCAGATCTCCTTTGGCAGAGACGAGGCGTGTTCAGCTGGCATGGATCATCCTCCCATCACGGCTTCTTCTCCCCTCTTTTCATCCATGCATCTATGGAAGCGTTTCATCAGGCTGCATATCCTTTCAGGATCGATCCGAAAGGTGAAGACCACCCTATGATCCTCGCCACGGCCAAAATCTATATCAAAAGCTGGTGGCTCCTCCGCCTTGAGCGGCTCAGCAGTCTTCTCTCTCTCTTCTCCATGCCTGGCTGCGACTCCCCTCACTCTCCAGAGCTTGGAGGGGCCAACCTCCACGAACTCCACACTTCCCTCGGAGCTGAGTACGGAGAGATATTTGATTACCGTGGTCTTGCTCACGCCCGCCTTCTTGGCCACATCCACCGTGGTCAGGCCCACCTCCGATTCCCCAATAACTTCCAGGATCTTTTCTTTGTATGAGGGCATCTTACCTTTCCACCAACAGGGGGTTGATATAGGTCTTAGGATTGCCGGTGTTGTTCCGGGCAACGGTCAATTCCAGCTGCCTATCTTTTCTACAATCCATTTCTCTCTTTTGCAATTATACATTTCTCTCTTCGGATAATTCATTTCCATCATTCTCGTATTTTAATTTTCATATCAGATCGGCAGGCAGGGCAAGCCTGAAGATCTTATCGGAAATAATAAATGCCCACCGGCCTATGGACCGGCAAGAGGGCAGCATGACCGAGGACGACAATAAGGATAGAAGCCTTTATACCGATACCTGGCCGCCCCTGCGCGGCGACTATCATGTGGGCGATCCCCGATCCGCCGTGGCTGCGGTCACGTTAGCCAGTTCGCTTTTCATAAAAGGATGTGCTATCTTCGGCCAGTGCCTGACCGAGAACCTGGGGCTGGAAAAGATCGTGGCCAATGTCATATCCAACTGCAATATCCGCTTTTTGATCATTTGCGGCCTGGAGTCCAAGGGGCATCTGCCCGGCAACACCCTCCTGGCCCTTCATAAGAACGGCATAGATCCGCAGGGCAGGATCGTTGGATCAAAGGGCGCCATCCCCTTTATCCAGAACCTGCCGCCGGAGGCCATAAGTCGCTTCCAGGAGCAGGTGGAATTGATAGACTGCATAGGCCTGGTGGATGTAGAGGAGATAGAAGCATTGGTGGCCAGACACAAGAGAGAGCCCTTTGCCGGCGAGCCCTTTTTAGTCTTCAAGAGGAAGGCCCCCCTTAGGGCGATTTCTGTGGGCGAAGCCGATCTCACTCTGGGGGCGGGTGTGGTCATGGACGCCTCCGCCTGGGTGGTCATGGAAGAGGTGTGAAGATTGTTCAGATTCAAGAGAGAGCAAAGTGTCCTCAACCTGGCCGGAGTGAGGATGGGAGGCCAGCCCGGAGAGCTGGCGTCTGTGCTATGCGGCACCATCTTCTATCAGGGGCATAAGATTGTAGAGGATGAGGAGAGGGGCCTCTTCGACAGGGCGGCTGCCGAAAGCCTTGTCTCCCGCCAGGCTGAGCTGTCGGAGGAGACGGGGTGCCCCTCCATCCTGCATATTTATGCCCGGAGCAGCGAGGCCTTTGAGAGGTATCTGGACTTCACCGAAACGGTCTGGAGCGGCCCCTTCATCATCGACTCCGCTGATCCCGCCACCCGGATGGCTGCCGCGGCACTGCTCTCGGAGCTGGGCTATGCGGACAAGGCCATCTACAACAGCATCAGCCTGGCCACGGATGAGGCGGAAGCCCGGAGCATCCGGGACTCGGAGGTGGACTCGGCCATCATCCTGGCCTACAATCCCACCCAGCCCGGTGTGGATGGCTCGCTGGCTGTGCTGGAGACCGGCGGTCAGGCGAGGGAAAAGGGGCTCTTAGATGCGGCCAGGGATATGGGCATCAACAACATTCTTATCGATCCGGCGGTGCTGCCCCTGGGCAGCGGCGCCGGTGCAGCGTTGCGCTTTTCCGTGGCAGCCAAAGCCCGGCTGGGCCTGCCCGTAGGCTCAGGGATACACAATGCCATATCCTCCTGGCCCTGGCTGGCCGGAAGAGATGCGTCAGCCAAGAGAGGCTGCGATGCGGCGGCGGCGGCCATGCAGCTTCTCTCGGCAGCCGATTTCCTGCTCTATGGTCCAATAGAAATGGCTGAGATCATCTTTCCCGCCGCGGCCATGGCGGACATACTGATAGCCGAGGCGGTGCGGGACCTGGAGATCGAAGCAGTGGATACCCACCCCCTGCATCGGCTGGTCTAAGCGGTCAGCAGCGCAGAAAAGCCTTTTAGCTATGGGCCGCAGCAGGCCATAGCTATGTACCTATCCCGTGAGGAAGAGGCCATCTATCAGGGCGAGAGGGGCGAGACCCTGGCCAGGATGATGGAGATTCTGGTAGCTTTAGGTGATATCTACGGCGCGGAGAGGCTTGTTCCCGTCCGCTCCGTCCAGATCGCCGGGGTCTCCTACAAGAATATAGGCCAGGCCGGCCTGGAGTGGATCTCGGACTTGCAAGGGACTGTGGCTGTGCCCAGCATCCTCAATCCGGCGGGGATGGACCTGTGCCGCTGGAAAGAGATGGGGATAGATGAGGATTTTGCGGAAAAGCAGCAACAGGTCATAGAGGCCTACAGAAAATTGGGTGTTTCCATCGACTGCACCTGCACCCCCTACCAGATCTACGATTCCCTGGCCGATCCGGGCGACCATCTGGCCTGGAGCGAATCCTCCGCCGTCTCCTATGCCAACTCCGTAATCGGCGCCCGCACCAACCGGGAGGGAGGGCCCTCCGCCCTGGCTGCCGCCCTGGTGGGGAAGACCGCCCTCTACGGCTACCACCTGGATGAAAGCCGCCGGCCCACCCACAGGATCGAGGTAGAGGCGGATCTGAGAGGCTCGGATTACGGAGCTCTGGGATTTCTGGTGGGAGGAATGGTCAGAGATGGAGTGCCACTCTTCCGGCTGAGCGGCCCGAAGACGGCTCCAGGAAGAGATGAGCTTAAAGCCCTGGGGGCGAGTATGGCTGCCAGCGGCTCGGTGGCGCTGTACTATGTGGAGGATGTGACCCCTGCGCCGCCCTCTCGGGGAGAGGAAGAGAGAATCATCCTGGGGCGGAAGGATATCGATGAGGTCTACGCTGCCCACTCTGGGGATGAGGCAGAGGTGGTGGCTCTGGGCTGCCCCCACTGCTCAGGGGAGGAGCTGGAAAAAATAGCCCGGCTGCTGGAGGGGCAGAAAGTGGTAAAGGATATGTGGGTGTGCACGGCCCGAAAGACGGCAGAGCAGAATCCCCATCTGGTCAGGATCATTGAGGAGAGCGGGGCCAGGGTCTATTGCGACACCTGCATGGTGGTCTCTCCCGCCTCGGAAAAACTGGGCAAGATCATGGTCAACTCGGGAAAGGCTCTGGCCTACCTGCCCGGCCTGGCCGGGGTAAAGGCGGGGCTGGGCAGCATAGAAGAGTGCATCGATGTGGCACTGGGGAGGCGCTGAAGGATGAAGATCAAATGCCACCGGGTGGCCTCGGGCCGGGCCAGCGGTCTGGCCCTGGTGACCGGGCAGGCCATATCCTTTCTGGGCAATGTCAATCCCGAGACGGGAGTGGTGGTCGATCCGGCCCATGAGCTATTCGGCCAGTGCATAGCGGGAAAGGTGCTCATATTTCCCGGTGGCAAGGGCTCCACAGTGGGCTCGTATGTTATTTACCAACTTAAGAAGAGGGGCTTGGCCCCGGCGGCCATGATCAACCTCGTCTCCGAGCCCATTGTAGCTGTGGGCGCTGTCATCAGCGGTATTCCTCTGGTGGACCGGGTGCCTGAGGAGGTCCTGCAAATAGAGAGCGGCAGAATGGTGGAGGTCGACGCCGACAGAAGATGGATCAGGATTTCCTCTGCTGCACGTGACTGACTGATAATCCGATCTCTGCCTTTTCATCCTGATTGAACCAATAGGCATTATACAAAATGTTTATATTCAATAAAGACATATAAAGCTCGGGGCGATAAACGGTGCAGTTGCGATCACACTACATACTCAAGGCCTTTCTTGCCTCCGGGCTGCTCTCATTGCTGATGATCGCCCTGGCCCAGGGGCTGATTCAATTCTTCCACCACGGCCCACCTCTGCCCCTCTCCATAATCCTCATCCTGGCTGCGGTATGCTTCGTCCTCTCCGCCTCCTTTTTCGAGCGCTATGAGGTGGGCTCAGTCATCTGGTCCATGCTGGTCTCGGTCATAGCCACGGCCATGCTCACACTGCTCGCCGGGGGCATAATCCGGGTCGTAACCAGGCCCGGCCAGTCCTGGGAGGAGATGCTCTCCGCTCTGGCCATCTGCATGATCGTGGCCATGATCCTCCTCTCCCACCTCAAGAAGAGCCTGGGAGAGATAGAATATTGAGGGCGGCCATGCAGTGCGTCTCCCTTCTCGTCTAATTCTCATCTGTTCTCTTCCGTTTGGGCGGCCGGTCCTGGCCTTTGTCCCGGCCAGCATTCGACTGATTGAGTTCTAATACTAGCAGAGACAATAGCTGCATCCTGATGCCGGGCATAATGGTTGACTCCTATGGCCGCAAGGTCGCCGGCCTGCGTATAGCACTCACCTCTCGCTGCAACCTGCGCTGTCTCTACTGCCACCATGAGGGCGAGGTGGAGCCCAACGGCGAGATCTCGGATGAGATGGTGATTGGGGTAGCCCAAGCCGCTGCGGCGTTAGGTGTGCGCTCCCTCAAGCTCACCGGAGGCGAGCCGCTGCTGCGCCGGGGCCTGGCAGGCCTGATCGCCCGTATGCCGCCGCAGATGAAGATCTCCCTGACCACCAACGGCATATATCTGGCCGAGCAGGCGGCAAGCCTGGCCCGGGTCGGCCTGGACCGGGTCAATGTCAGCCTAGACTCGCTGCGATCGGATACTTACCGGGCCATCACCGGTGGCCGCGAGAAAGATCTGGTGCGGGTCCTGCAGGGATTGGATGCCGCTGCCGAGGCGGGACTGCTGCCCATCAAGCTCAATGTGGTGGTTCTCAAGCAGAATGAGGCAGAGATCCCGGCCATAATCGACTTCTGCCGGGAAAGGGGGCTGATTGCCCAGCTCATCCAGCTCCTGGACCTCTCCGGGCGGGGGCTGTCCGGTGACATAGACACCATCGAGGCCCGGCTGGAGGCCCAGGCGGACCATATCCACACTCGCGAGATGCACCGGCGAAAGAAGTACCTCCTGGACGGAGCGGAGGTGGAGATAGTGCGGCCGATGGACAACACCGAGTTCTGCGCCAACTGCAACCGGCTTCGGATCACATCAGACGGAAAGATCAAGCCCTGTTTGTTGCGAAGCGACAATTTAGTGCAGATCGACTCCTGTGATTGCGTCAGGATAGAAGAGCTGCTGCGAGAGGCAAATGCCAGAAGGGAGCCTTACTTTAAGGAGATGTCGGCGCATTAGCTCTAAAGTCATTCCGCCGAGATGAAGGTTAGCCTCCGAAAAGTAAATCGCATTTGGAGTTCCTGGATGAAAAAACAAGAAGCCATAGGCGCCAAAGAAATCGGGCTGTCCAAAGAAAATGCTTAGCGAATCGGATACTTGCCTATTTTTAAAATCTACAAGAGCAATATTGTGGAGCAAGACGCCTGGAAAAGATAATCGAGCACTAATACGGCAGGCATATACCGCACAACTCAATCCACCAGGTCCTTCTTGATAATGATAATGGCTTATCCAGTGAGAACAAGAGAGAGAAGAAACGCAGAAAGCCCTGGATCAGATATGAACAAAAAAATAGCTTAACTGCGGTTCATCATGCCTACGAGAAGAGCAGAAAATTATTTAACGATTTTGACAAATTCCTGGATTGGTACAACTCAATAGGCTATCATGAGAGTCTGATGAAAAGCAATATCTACAGACGCCAGAAGACGCATTTTGGGCGAGATTGCATGAGGGCTACAAGCTAAACTTGTTCCTAGAATGGAGGACAATTTTAATTATCTATAATGTATATACATAAAATTTTTAAGCTTTGCCATTAATAACTAAAATATTAATTTGATATAATTTTATATCATGAGACTCCGGAGTATCAGCGCTCGTTTTTGATGATCAAGGGACAGACATCGACAATCCCACCAGTGGCCTGGCGGCAGAGACAGCTTCACCCACGACCTGAACCTGGCTTGGGGCAAAGGAATAGCCGGGATGCTGGGCATTGACGGCATAAAGTCCCGCCGCCACGTCTAAGCCATAGTAGCCGCCATCATCCGTGCTGGTGGAAAATCTTCCGCCGTCGCTGTTGGTAAATGTCACCCCAGCCCCTGACAGACCATTGCCGCTTTCATCCACCACCCTTCCCACGAGGCTGTACGCCGTAGGATAGCTTCCCGAAGATATCGTCACCGCCAGATCATTGCTGGAGAGCCCAGCAACTTGAAATCGATAGAGATGACCACCTAAAAAATCACCATAAGCCCCGCTTATCCTGTACCAGCCCGGCTGGACGGAAGGCTGGCTGAATAGTAGGCCGTTATAGTCGAAAAGCTGCAAGTCGCCTCTGGCGCGGATCCTGGCCCAGAGTACATATTCTTCCCCCAGCATGGCAGTGCCCTCGGTCAAAATCCGATTGCCCATCTGGATATAGAGCTGATTGGCCTGGCTCTTATTCTCCTCAAACAGCAGCCCCTCTCCATCCGGATCGGCCGGTTCCATCATCAGTCTGACAGGATTGGCACTGCCCTGATAGCCCTGCGGCATGGCTGAATCATAAGGGCTGATATAATCAGGCATGACCATCACTGGCTGGTCCGTGCCATAAGCAGGGGTGCCCATGCCCTGGTAGCCGCTCTGGTCATATGCACGGGAGTCGCCCATGCCCTGTGAGGCCGCCAATCCCAGCCAGGCCAGGCATATTAGCAGCATAATTGATGCGGATCTGATCTTCCTCATATGCATATTCCTGTGCATTAGCAAGCTGCTCCGGAAGTTAAAGATTATGGCCTTTCCACTGAGGGTGAAGATCAGGTTCGGCTGCCTCTCGCCCATCTTGCCTGCTCATACTCAGATTTATAAATGAAAAGTGCATCCATGCCTTGAATGGTTACATAAGACAAGAAAAAATAAAAATAATTCAAAAGCAACAAAAAATATAAATAAGAATGATATGAGTTAATTGCCTATATCAGAGGTATTGGAGGAGATTCATGCACAATATCAGGGTCGGTGGAGTCTGCCTGCTTTTGCTGCTGCTAGCTGCGGCTCTGCCATTTAATGCAATGGCGCAAGAGCCTCAGACAGGAAGCAGTTCAGCATCGCAGAGCGATAATGCCGGAAACGACGCAGCCTCGATCATAAGCAAGAGCCTGGCGGCCAAGACCAGCCAGGAAGAGGGTCTATCAGTGGAAAAGCCCGCCAGCTCCAGGAGGGGGCTCAAGCCCCTGGGATCGACTGCACAGACGGGCACATCTCACTCAGTGGCATCAACTGCGCCCTCAACCACCCCGGCTTCTGCCGCGCCTGATACGGCAGATACAACTACCGAAAATGCAGCGACTGCCGAGGATGCCGCCTCATCCCAGGCTGCCGCCGCAGATGTTCCAGCGACCACGGCAACCGAGGATACGGTCACCCCTGATGAGATTGAGACCGTTGAGGCTGTCACTGGCGAGCCGGAGATGGCGCAGGCGGTAACAGAGCCGATAGAGGAGAACGCTGTGACTCCCGATGAAATCGATGCTGGGCTAGAAGATGCTGCAGTTGATGAGCCAGCGACAGCGCAGGTTGAGGCTCAGCCCGCAGCTGAACCTGAGGCGGTGCAGGCGGAAGATGCTGCTTTGGCTGCCAGCACCACTCCGATAGAGAATGTATCTTCGGGGACAGAGGTTTCCGCCGATGCCAATGCCACCCAGACTGATGAATCCCTGAATGCCTCCATAAATGAGTCTGATAACGCCACAGAAGAAGAAGTGGCGGATGAAGAAGAAGACAAAGCCGTCAACCGCATCTGGCGGGAGGGAGATCCCACAGACTACACCTGGAATTGGAAGAGCTTCTCTGGATTCTTCTATGATATGGAGAACGACGTGGGAACAGAATCACTTACTGTCAATCTCGAATCAGGTAGATCTATCGATTCCGGCAATTTGCAGTACAAGACAGAGCCGAAAGATCTGGACTTCAAATACGGAGAATGGGGCGATTATCAGGTTATAGGCTTCATGGCTGAGAAGTATTTCGCCGGATACCTGGCCAGCGATCTCATCGACGACGACTACAGCTTCCTGGATGATGGACAGCTACGACAGGTCCTGGTGGACAGCGATGACAGCCAAACCCTGGCCGGAGGATCAACTCTCACCCTGGAAGAGGGATATGAGCTGCAGATCAAGCAGGTGGACATCGATGGAGAGAAGGTCTACCTGGGACTGGTCAAGGACGGCGAGGAGATAGACAGCAAGGTGGTCTCACCCGAGGGCAGCCTGGAGAGTTCCACATATGAGTATGAGGTGGAGGTGTCTGGGGAGGATGTGCCCATAATTATGGCCCACGTAGAGAGCGTCTTTGCCAGCACCGAGTCCGACCTGGTCACTGTGGACGGCCTCTTCCAGCTCTCCGATACCTATGCCTCGGTGGAAGACGGCGATGAGTACGGCAAGATGGAGGTCAAATCGGTAGGCCAGGATGGGGTGGAGATGTCTAATGAGGACTCCATAAACCTCAAGGAAGGCGGCAAGATAAACATATTCGGCGAGGTGGGATTCATTGTGGCAGATGACGACATACTCCGCTTCGCTCCCATAGTGGACCGCACCGGACCCCAGGAGGTGCGAGGCTCGGTCATAGATCCCTCCGAGCAGGAGGAGTTCACCTGGGATGTCTACAACTTTGAAGGCTTCTATTACGACATCGATGAGGATGTGGGCACCGAGACTCTCATCGCCCGGATAACGGACAAGAAATCAATCGAAGAAGGAGATCTGGTCTATGAAACCCGACCCCAGGCAGTTGATTTCGAGTTCGACCGCTGGGGCAAGTACGATGTCATAGGCTTCATGGCCGACAAATACTTCGCCGCATACAACAACCGGACCGAGTTCACCGATGACTTCAGCGTCATCGGCGAGGGCGAGCTAAGGAGAGTTCTGGTGGACAACGACGACAGCCAGACCCTGGCCAGCGGATCGGTCCTATCCCTGGAGGAAGGATATGAGCTGCGCATCAAGTCCGTGGACCTGAACGGAAACAAGGTCTACCTGGCCCTGAGCCGGGACGGAGAAGAGGTGGACAGCAAAGTAGTGACTCCATCCTCCGATCCGGGAGACGGCTCCTCCAACTATCTCTATAAGGTGGACATGGGCTCGGAAGATGTCCCCATAGTTGCAGTTCATATCGAGAGCGTCTTCCGCAGCACCGAGTCGGATCTTGCTACAGTGGACGGCATATTCCAGATCTCTGACAGCCCTGAGTCCGTTGAGAACGGAGAGGTCCACGGCAAGATGGAGGTCAAGGACACCAGCGAAGACGGCATCACCATGGAAAACGACGGCTCCTTCAGCCTGGCCCGGGACAAGACCATAGAGATCATGGAGAACCTGAAGTTCGTGGTTGCTGACAGCGATAAGCGATTGTTTGCGCCTGTGGCCTTCAAGCCCGGTGAGGGCATGGATATGACCGTCATTGCCTCTGATGCTGTGGTCAACAGCCCTGCGTCCATAAGCGTCAAGTCCGACTCCAAGCCTCTGGCCGGGGTCCAGATCCAGTTGAATGGCAGCTCCATCGGGACCACAGATGCAACCGGCTCGGTCAGCTATACCCCCAGCAGCATAGGCACCTATCAGGTAGTGGCCAAGAAGAAGGACTACAATGACGGCAAAGCCAGCCTGGTGGTTCGAACCGCTTCCGATGCAGCCAGCGTTACCGCTTATGAAAAAGCCAATGCCACACTGAGCAGTCAACTGACTATCAATGCTCCGGCGGACGTGGTCAAGGGAGAGAACTTCCTCATTGCCGTAGTCCAGGGAATCAACCAGACTCCGGTGGAGGGAGCAGAGGTATCTCTGGATGACATCCGCATCGGACTGACCGGCAGCCAAGGAACTGTAACCTATGCGGCCAACCTCACCGGCGAGCAGACGCTGACCGCAAAGAAGGAGGGCTTCAATTCCGCAACCAAGAGCATCACCATTGCCTCGTCCATAGTAGTTGTGGAATTGAAGCTGCCCGAACAGGCCTATGCCGGCAAGGAGATGAAGATATCCGCTGTGGTGAGAAATCAGGGCAGCAACGAGGACACCCTGCCACTGGATCTGCTGGCCAATGGAACCGTGGTAGAGTCCAAGAATGCCACAGTCAAGGGCGGAGAGAACTCCACTGTAGCCTTCACCTACAAGCCCGAGGAAGCGGGATTGACGGAATTCAGGCTATCGGACCAGAGCCAGAGCATCAATGTGGAGCCGGCAAAGAGCAATAACTGGCTCATTGCATTGATCCTGGTGCTGATGATAGCCGTGGGAGCGGGAATATATCTCTACTCCACGGGAGAGCTGGAAGGCCTGAAGCGTCAGATAAAAAGGATTACGCAAGGGCGATAGAATCCTCGCCCTTCTATCTATTTTTTATATTTTAACAGTTTGGCTTATACCAATACCTTAAATAGCTGCTGATGCTTCAAGCAAGCCAATGCGGGCTGCAAATACGATTCTCATTGCACTCATCTTTATCCTCTCCACCATCATTGCCACCACTGGCATGCCCGACTCGTTCTACAAGGCCATGAGCAATATGAGAACTGAGAATACCATCTGCGTGAAGAACTATGATGCTGGGGCAAGCTTTACCGAGTCCTACCGGGATTTCGAGCACCTGGAAAGGGAGACGGAGATCGAAAGCAGATCTTATAACACCTCCAGCAACCAGAGCGATTTAACCCCAGGCAATGCTTCCCTGGAAGTCCGGATGAGGTCCAATGTGCAGGGAAAGGCCCATATCGCCTGGCAGTCGAGAGACATCCTGCCGGATAGGATGGGCCGCCATGCCACCTACAGCCGGGCCAGCGAGGATCTGACCGGCGTCTTCAACATCGAGAAGTTCATCCAGCTCTGGTCCAACAGCACCCTCGGCGCCATGAGCACAGACTGGCTGCCCTGCAGCTAGTCCGTTGGATCTTTTTGCATCTGCCCGGGCATCTGCGGGCCTGTGATCCATTTCCCTGCCCTGATCCGAGATCTGCCTTTTCTCTCGAAACAATCAAATCCTATTACATCTTTGACCGTGGGGAAGGAATGATCATGAAGGTTCTTGTCAGTGATTCATTGGCTGAGGAAGGCGTGAAGAGGCTTCAATCGGGAGCAGAGGTTGATGTCATAACCAATCTATCTCCGGAGGAGCTCATTGAAAAGATAAAGGATTACGATGCACTGGTTATACGCAGCGGGACCAAGGTCACCGCCGATGTGATCCGGGCCGCAGATCGGCTGAAGGTCATTGGCAGGGCGGGAGTGGGCATAGACAACGTCGATGTGGAGGCGGCCACCAAAAAGGGAATAATAGTCCTCAACACTCCGGGCGGAAACACCATCTCCGCCGCAGAGCACACCATTGCCATGATGCTGGCCCTGGCCAGGAATATCCCCCAGGCCAACTCTGCTCTGCATAAAGGGGAGTGGAACCGAAAGAAGTACACCGGAGTCGAGTTCTTCAACAAGACCCTGGGCGTGGTGGGACTGGGCCGGGTGGGAGCCGAGGTTGCGGCACGCATGAAGTCTTTTGGCATGCAGATCTTGGCTTATGATCCCTTTGTAACCGAGGAGAGGGCCCAGCAGATGGGCATCACCCTGGCCGATCTGGAGACTGTCCTTCGGGGAGGCGACTTTATCACTGTGCATACGCCCCTGACCAATGAGACCAGAAATCTCATCGATGAAGATGAGTTCAAGATCATGAGGCCCGGTGTCCGGATCGTCAACTGCGCCCGGGGAGGGATCATCAATGAGGCGGCTCTGGCAAAAGCCGTGGCAGAGGGAAAGGTGGCCGGGGCAGCAGTGGATGTCTTTACCAAGGAGCCTCCCACCGACAATCCCCTCCTGGAGCAGGATAAGATTGTAGTTACACCCCACCTGGGCGCATCAACCGCCGAGGCCCAGGTCAATGTGGCTCTGGCTGTGGCGGACCAGATACTGGCCATAGCCAGGGGAGGTCTGCCCACCAATGCCATCAACATGCCTGCCATCTCGCCGGAAACCTTGGCAGTGATGGAGCCCTTCATGAGCCTGGCGCAGAGGATGGGCTCATTGGCCGGACAGCTGGTGGGCTCTGGCTTTGAGAGCCTGGAGCTGACCTACAGCGGCAGCCTGGCGGAGAAGGATACCAGGCCGGTGAGCATCTCCGCTATAATCGGCCTGCTCGGCTGCGTAATGGGCGACGGCAGCGTCAACTTCGTCAATGCCCAGAGGACCCTAAAGGAGATGGGAGTCAAGCTCATGGAAAGCAAGACCGAGTCGGCCAACGGATACAGCAATTCCATCACCCTCAGGCTGACCAAGGGGAACAAGAGCACCATGCTCCAGGGCACGGTTTCCGGCAAGGAGAAGCGCATCATCCAGCTCAACGAGTATCATACCTATATCCCATCGGAGGGCGATATGGTGGTGGCCATCATCGAGGACCGGCCCAATATCATCGGCCCCTGCTGCGTGGTTTTGGGCGAGGGAAAGATCAACATCGGCGGCATGCATGTGGGCCGAATAGCAGAAGGCAAGCCTCAACTCATGGTTTTGAGCGTGGATCACACGGCCTCTGATGAGATCATGAAAAAGCTGAAAGAGGTGCCGGGCGTGGTCAGCGCCAAGATGGTGGAGCTTTAGAAAAGGAATGTCCGGATCCGCTGATCCTAGAGGAGGGATGGTCATCCCTCCAATTTTGCTTTTTTCAAAGGTTTTGGACCTACTGGCCTATCCTCTTCCCAAAGCAGATATTCCCCTGAACCTCTCCACCGCCTCAGCGATGCAGTCCGCCACATAGTCCACATCCTCCCGGCTGTTGGAGCGGCCCATGGTGATGCGAAGAGAGCCGTGGCACTCTTCCGGCCTCAGGCCCAGGGCCAGCAGCACATGGGATGGCTCCAGCTTATGGGAGGAGCAGGCCGATCCCGTTGACACGGCAACGCCCTTGGAGTCGAGGTAGAGCAGAAGCGACTCGCCCTCCACATAGGAGAATCCGAAATTCAGGCTGCCTGGAAGCCGCTTTTTCATGCTTCCATTTATCCAGGCATCTTTGACCTGCCCCAGCACCAGGTCCGCCAGCCGATCTCGCAGCTGCACCAGCCTATGCCCTTCTTCCGCCATCTCTTCCCGGGCCAGATCCGCCGCCCTGGCCAGGCCCACAATTCCCGCCACATTCTCCGTTCCGGAGCGAAGATTCCTCTCGTGCCCGCCGCCGGTGGACAGGCTCTGCATCTTGGTGCCCCGGCGTATGAATAGTGCTCCCACGCCCTTGGGCCCATAGAGCTTGTGGGCGGACAGGGAGAGAAGATCGGCGCACATGGCTTCAACATCAACAGCAATCTTGCCTGCCGTTTGCACGGCATCGGTATGCAGGTAAATGTCTCTATCCGCCGCCAGCCTGCCCACCTCTTCCAGGGGCTGAATTGTTCCGATCTCATTGTTGGCATGCATTATGGATATGAGAATGGTGTCCGGGCGGATGGCCCTCTCCAACTCGGATAGCTCCACCAGTCCCTCGCTGTTTACGGGCAGGTAGGTCACAGAGAAGCCCTCCTGCTCCAGGCTGCGGCAGGTCTCCAGAATGGCCGGATGCTCGATCTGGCTGGTGATGATATGCCGTCCAAAGTTGCGGTTTTTGTAGGCTATGCCCCGCAGAGCTAAATTGTCCGACTCAGTCCCTCCCGAGGTGAAGACTATTTCCTCCGCATCGGCATTGAGCAGCCGGGCCACCCTCTGCCTCGACTCTTCCAGAGCCTCTTTTGCCTCCCGTCCGAAGGCATGCAGGCTGGAGGCATTGCCGAACTTATCTGAAAAGAAGGGAAGCATAGCCTCCAAGACCTCGGCAGCCACGGGGGTGGTGGCAGAGTGGTCCATGTAAATGGGTTTCATCGGCCTTAATTTAGATATGCTAGGGTAAATAGCTGGCGAAATCGATCAACAGGCTATGTCCAGAGGGCGGTTTTAGGAACAAGGACACAAGGACAAGAAACTATAAGTAAGGGAGCAGGTGGACGGATGGGCATGGAAATATCCATCCCCCTGTTCTCCATTCCCCTTCTGATCTCAGCCGCTTTGATCGGCCTTGGATTTCTGGCATATCTTTATTCTGCCAGGGCCGGGGTGGTGCTCATGGGGGCAGGCAGCGTGATCATGGGGGCCGTGGTCATCCTCGATCTCCCCCAGGGCATGGGCCTGCAAAGCCTGATTTTATTCGGAATGACCGTGCTGGTGGGAGGATGGATGGTTTATATTGGCATCAGGAATGGTTAGAGAGCAGATCCAAGGGCTGTAATTCTAATTTGACTGTTTAGATAAGAAAATTTTATATCTTTGCCTTGGCCATTGGCTTCGAAGCCATCTCAATTGCACAATGAACGAAAAGAAATCATTGAGGCCTTTGACTGGCAATAGGAGGGTTCTGACTATGAATCGAATAGCATACAAATTGGCGATTGCTTCTGTTTTTTTCTTGATCCCAATCGCCATTTGCAGCCTCGATTCAGGCAACACCGGACTGTCGCCCATACCTCACGACCTGAAGGGGTATGGTGCTGACCAGGCCGCGCCTGAAAACAGCGGGGCGGAGGTATTAACCAACCGCAGAAATGCACTGTCCAATAATTCGAGCCTGGCCGATGTCCTCAATGAGGATGTCATGCCCGAGCCGCCCAGGCCGAATATAATCATCATCCTGGCCGACAATATGGGATACATGGATCCCGGCTGCTATGGCGGCGGGGCAGTTCTGGGCGCGCCGACACCAAGGATGGACCAGATGGCAGCGGAGGGATTGAAGCTGACATCCTTCTATTCTGAGACTCAATGCACCCCCACCAGGGCGGCGATCATGACCGGAAGGCTGCCCATAAGAACCGGCATGTCCCTGGCATCGGCAGCAGGCTCTCTGGCAGGCATGTCTCCCCAGGAGACCACCCTGGCCGAGGTGCTTTCCGATGCCGGATACAGGACGGCAATGTTCGGCAAGTGGCATCTGGGAGATGTTGAGGAGAGCATGCCTCAGAATATGGGCTTTGATCAATGGTTCGGGATACTGTACCACCTCAACACCTACAGCCTGAAGGACCGCATCGGCTATGATCCCAAATGGGCCGAGGGCTTGAATGAGAACTACGGTCTGGTCCAGGCCAAGAAGGGCGAGGGCCTGGAGATGGTGATGCCGCTGAACACCAGTTCTCTGGGAATTGTGGATGAGCAGTGCATGGACAGGGCCATTGCCTACATTCAGGATCAGGCCAACTCCACAGAGCCCTTCTTCATCTACCTTCCTTTAGCCCGGACTCACTTCCCCAGCGTTCCCAATGACAAATTCGCCGGAAAGTCCAGCCGTGGACCCTACGGAGATGGGGTGATGGAGACGGACTACCATGTCGGTATGGTACTGGATGCCCTGCGAGATATAGGCAAGGACAACAACACCATAGTGGTCTTCACCAGCGACAACGGGCCGACCCTTGACCAGTGGCCCGATGCAGGTTACTCTCCCTTCCGGGGAGGGATAGGAACTGTCTATGAGGGTGGTGTGCGGGTTCCCTGCATTTTCAGATGGCCGGGTGAGATCGAGCCGGGAAGGGTATCCAATGAGATAATGTCCACTCTGGATCTGTTCAACACCTTTGCCGTTCTTGGCGGCGGGGAGATTCCATCGGACCGGCCCATCGACGGAATAGACCAATCCGACTTCCTGCTGGGCTACAATGACAGCTCCAACCGGGAATGGGTGGTCTGGTATACCGGAACGGACAGCTCCCCCACCACTCTTCCCGCTGCCATGCGCTGGCATCAGTTCAAGGTTGTCCGGAAGGGGTATGACTCTTTCCAGGGACCGGAAAGCGACTATTCCCAGATTCCCGCTGTCTATAACATCGAGATGGACCCGGGAGAAGAGCACAATATCGCTGGAGAGCATGACTTCGCTGTGGAAGCCTTCCAGAAGGTCTACCGGGGGCTGGTGGCCAGCATGAAGGAGTACCCCAATACGCCTTCCCGGGCCTATCCCATAGTGGGTGGGGCAGAGTAATCAAGCTATATTATCTCATTTTTTTTTATATAAATTATTTTATATGTATATTATATATTTTGATTGCAGGTCTTCCCAGTTGGACTCTTGCTTTAGCGCACTGTGTCTTGGGATCACTGGAATTTAAGAAAGATTAATAACAGCCAGAGACCATCTTGGATCAGATGAGCAAGACAGCTGAACTGCCCGGTTTTCATCTGCTGGCCAAGCCCACAGGAGCGGCCTGCAATCTGGGCTGCAAGTACTGCTTCTTTCTCTCCAAGAAAAGCCTCTATCCCGGCAGCAGCTTCAGGATGTCCGATGAGTTGTTGGAGGAGTATATCCGCCAGTATATTGAGGCTCAGAGGATACCCCATGCCACCATAGCCTGGCAGGGAGGCGAGCCGACACTCATGGGCCTGGACTTTTTCCGGCGATCGGTTCGGTATGAGCAGAAGTACAGGCGTCCGGGAATGACCATCCAGAACACCATGCAGACCAATGGCACCCTGCTGGATGACGAATGGTGCGAGTTCTTCCAAGAGAACAACTTTCTCATAGGTCTGTCCCTGGATGGGCCGAGAGCGCTTCATGATGCCTACAGGGTGGATAAAACCGGAAAGCCCACCTTCGACCGGGTGATGAGAGCGGCAAAGCTTCTGCGCCGCCATAAAGTGGACTGTAATATCCTGACCACAGTTCATGCCGCCAATGCCGACTATCCTCTGGAGGTCTATCGCTTCTTAAGAGACGAGGTGAAGGCCGATTTCATCCAGTTCATTCCCATAGTGGAGAGGGATAATGAGACCGGCTTTCAGGAGGGGGATACTGTTACAGACCGCTCGGTCAAGGCGGAGCAGTATGGGCGCTTTCTGATATCCGTCTTCAATGAATGGGTGCAAAGGGATGTGGGTCGGGTATTTGTGCAGATCTTCGATGTGGCTCTGGCCGCCTGGGCGGGAGCGCCTCCCGGCATATGTGCATTCTCCGAGACCTGCGGAACGGCCTTGGCCATGGAGCACAATGGGGATATATACTCCTGCGATCACTTTGTGGAGCCGAGATACTTTCTGGGCAATATAATGGAGAGAAGCATGGCCCATATAGCCGGCTCGGCAAAGCAGCGAAAGTTCGGGAGGGAGAAGCTCGATGGCCTGCCTGAATACTGCCGCAGCTGTGCGGTCAGGTTTGTCTGCAATGGCGAGTGCCCCAAGAACCGATTTATCAAAACCCCGGACGGACAGCCGGGACTTAATTATCTCTGCGCCGGCTATAGGGAGTTCTTCAGGCACATCGACGGTCCCATGCGCTTCATGGCCCATGAGCTGCGCTGCGGCCGTGCTCCGGCTGAAATCATGAAATACACCAAAAATGGGCAGATCCCCCAGGTGATCTTCAAGCCGGGAAGAAATGATCCCTGTCCCTGCGGCAGCGGACTGAAGTACAAGAAATGTCATGGGAAGGGTGGATAGAGGCAAATCTCGGAGATGATTGAGATCGCTTCTCTTAAAAAAGAATTATATTTAAAATATTTGATCTTATCTTATTGCGGTTCAGATTCTCCTTCCAAGCGATATGAATGCCAGGCTCAGGATTCCCAGCGCTGCAGCCACAAAACCGAATCCCGGTGTTGATGCCGGCAGCTTCTCAGCAGCTTCTGCAGCTTTTTTGGCCGCCTCTTCTGCCTTGGCAGCGGTCTCTCCTGCTGCCTCGGCCTTCTCTTCCACTGTCTTGGCCGCCTCAGCTATCTTCTCCGCTCCGGGAGTGGCATTGGTTAAATTCTTTACCTGCTGGGCTGCGGCCTCAACCTGCGCTGTAGCCTCACTGGCTTGCTTTGCGGTCTGTTCCGCATGCTGCGCCATCTCTGAGACATTGCCAGAGACGTCCTCTGCACTTGCAGAGTTCATGGCCAGCAGCAACATCATTGCTGCGGCAAAGATTACTCCTACATACTTCATATTATTCCTCCCAACCAGGCAATGATGGAATGTGGATATATATCTGATGGACAATAGCCGATGGACTGTTATTGGAAAGAGGCCTGATTCAGAGGCGCATCCAATCCTCGCCGATCTCTCGATATATGCCTGTTACCACTCCCACCATTGCCGGCGCCAGGAAAAATCCCGCTACTTCTGACCCCAGGCCGCAGCCCAGAAAAGCCAGCAGCACCAGCAATGGGTGTAGAGTGGACTTGGCATAGCTATGTAAGCCCGGATGAAGAAATCCGCCACATGGACCAGGATGGATGCGACCAGGGAAGGAGAGAGCTGCATCCAGGGGACCTGATTCGATGTAGCGGCTCACAGCCGTGGGAATGAAAATCAGCCAGGTGAGAAATCGAGCCAATTCCGCCAGGAAGACTATGCTGGCCATAGCCAGGGGCCGGGGAATGGAGTATTGGTTAGAATATGGCCTCCGAAGTGATCCCTCCCGCAATGACGGTATAGATGCTGCCGATGTAGATCCCGCATAAAATGCCATCTATTCTGCTCAGGCAGAGCATCTCGAAGCTTTCCTCCTTGAGAATCAACATCTCTCTGGCCACTTGCACCAGGCGGTCTCCATCCAGCAGCAAAAAAAACAGCAGACAACGAAAGCAATCATGATGTTGATCATCCCCAAGGGAACGAGCCGAGCTGGAAGAAGGGCAGGCCGGCCAGGAGATTGATTCCCATCCCCATCAGATCAGCCATGCTGCGGGAGATCTCGTCCAGAAGGAGATCTGGGATGCGAATCCAGTGGATGAACTCAATGAGCAGAGATTATCTTCTTCCGATGGCCCTGCAGCCAGTGGATAAGTCTCAGCCAATCCCGTGGCAAATATGGCGGATAAGGGCACTATAATGCATACCACGGCAGCGAGAGATCCCATACGGCTTCTGCGGCGGAATTGGTCCCGAACCGGACGACTCACTAGACGAAAACAAATCCAAGGACCAGGCCGTCCACAAGAGGCCAGATAAATAGCACAGCAAGAGGATGAGGACCAGATCAAAGGCCTTTAGCCAATCTCTCCTGTCCGGGGAAAAAACCGATGGTTGGGCATGGACACGCTCGCCATTGCCGAGGGGAGAATATCAAACTTTGAGAGAGGCTGGGAGAGCCAGAAGAAGGCGCTCGAATGCCAAGAAAAGATGGAGCAGGGACCTCTAGGGCATAGCCATAGATCTTGCCTGCTTTTGTGCTCTCAAGGGAGCTGCCCCTAAAACGGATCAGATTGGATCGCCCGCTGGGACATCCGACATAAAGCCCTGATCAAGGCTGTCGATCAGTATTGTCGGCGGCTCATTGGCCGACGAGGCATCTCCTTCCATCCATTTATACCGGTATTGTACGGCATGCCAATCCTGGTACAGCCAGCAGTATATCAGTAACGCATAATAGGGCGGGTCAGCCGGCTGGTGATCTTCAGGATAAATCGCCGCTGTATTGTTGCCCGCCAATCCCGCCCCGGCTCCAAAATGCACTCGCGGACCATCGGCCACCCCGGACATGTTCATGTAATTCAGGTCATGGATATTATGGAGCCGTCCCGGATATATCACAATGCTGCTGCCGCCATAATTATTTTCTAATTGATCCAGGAATACGGTCAAATCATATCCTTCTCCAGGCTCCATCACTGTCGGGATGCCGCTCCAGGCAAATCTGGACACAAGTACTGCCGGCTGATCCATTGAGGGCCATTTCCAGGCTGACTGTCCCATAAGGGCAGTATCAGAAGCATTATCCCATGTAGTTGATACATCATCCCTGCCTCCATAGCCTCTTGAAACGCCATCAAGCATCCAGTACCCATCTGCAACTGCAAGGCTCTGTATCAGCAGAAAAAGGGCTGCGGACAGCGACAATCCAGCAGATCTTCCACAAAGTTTCATCTCTCTTCTCACCCGCTTCTATTGGATCATGAACTAAGGAAATCCCCTATCTATCTTATCCGTCCATTGAATAAATGAGTTATCATCCATTCCGAGAACGAGCCAGGAAGATGATGTAATGCAAAAGAAGTGGAGAAAATTTTTTTGAACTTGCGGGAGTAGATAATGGATAAGATCGAGGCTATGAGCGAAATGAATAGTCTGAGATAACCGCCAATCAACCAATCACAGATGCACTCGTCCTTGGTCCATCTCTTCAAATGGCTCAGATGGAGTCAGGGCGTTAGGAACGGATGAGTGCCCCATCTATATTAATTTATAATATATTTCAAGGCCCGGATTAATATTTCTTTAAACAATTATATATCGATTTATAGGACCAATGCATCGAGCCATAAGATTTATATACTTTCACAGTAATTAAAGATTGTCTGGCATTTAACTTGTTGGGAATTTAGCCTTATATATAGAGCTCTTTCCCAGAAGGGAGAAGATGCGAATCAGACAGCAGCAAAGCAATGGTCTTCTCCGGTCATAGATCACCCCCCATACATCCGTGCCGGAGGAGACTGTTGTCCTGATCTAATCTAATAGCTAGAAGTAGCAGACGGCTCAGCAATGAAGGGATAGCTGAGGGGATAGCTCCTGAGCCGCCACTAGGCATGATATTGCCTGATAGAAGCCTGGTATTCGTAGTAGTATATAACTCTTTCTGCATTCAACTGATGTTATATGAACTAGGCAATCAATGATCCTATCAGAAAAGCAGGATGAAAGTTGGGGTGGCTGTGCTTCTCAATGAGATCGCTATGCTCGACGCATGGCAATGCTGGATCTCGGTTGCCTTCTGTCTCGAATCGCTACCATGCTGCCAGAAAAACTAGAGGCTTATCCCTGCCCCCCAGTGGTTGAACTCTCAAAGATCTCCCTCAACCTTCCCCCAGTCTCTCTGGAAAGCCTTTTCTCCACTGCGCTGAGAAAGGTCTCAGCACATTGCGGCGCCATGCACAGCAGGCACTCCGAGCCGTCCATAGCCCTCTCTGCCAGGTACTTCAGCTCTTTGTCCGACAGCTTCTCCAGCCGGGACTGAAAGTCCTCCCTGTCTGTTATGTAGTAGCTGGAGATGGATGCAAGAAGGCTGCTGGAGTCCTCCGGCTCCTGACAAGGCGCGAGCTTTCTCAGGATCTTGACATCCTTTCGGTTCAGCTTTTTCATCGATATCACCTAAAGGATATCTCTTGTTTATTCCTGAAGTATCTTTCCTTCTGGGGGTGGACAGGTTGTCCTTTTGCGAGGAGAGAAAAGCCGCAGCTATACTGATTCATCCGATTATCCCGCATCATCTGGACAAAATAATCGAAAGATAGGAAAGATCAAAATTCTGCCAAGCAGCACGATGCAATCGGAACGAGCCATATCCTGAAGCCGGTTTGCTCCTTCCATTCTCCTCAACTTGGCCTTCAAGCTCCATTTTAGCAGCAGCCAAAAGGTTTTTCGCGTCAGAGAGGATCGAATCCGTTAGAGGGCGTATGCATTGGTCGAAGGGCTTTGCCGGTTGGGGCGGGAGACGAATCTTATTGAGGAGCATTAAGCGATGAGCGGCGAAGATTGCCACAGGATTAAAAGCCTGCTGAAAAATAGACCGAAAGCTCTTCCTTCTGCAAACGAGGGCAAGACCTGTTCAAGGGACAATGAGATCTATGGACCGAATAGCCACTGCCCATTCAAGAGCATTGAGAACGCGGAGCGGGGAAAGATCTTATTAAAAATAATTGATGGATTTAGTAATAAAATTATAAAAAATATATATGTGCATTTAGAGGTTCCAGAGCTGAATTTTAAAAGCCACTCTCTTGAGGGGGCGTTCTCTGCGGATGGTGCCCGTCCTCTGACACATTATACATTAAAGTGCTCCGCAGACGGCTATGCCTCCGCTCTGGATGGCTATGGCGATGGCAGAGGCATAGCTAAAATTGCCACGGATGAATATGGAAATTGGCATGGAAGGATTTCCCTGTTTCCCTATAGCGAAGGACGCAGGATCCGATTTTCGGGCCTCGAATGGCATGTAAGAGATTCAATAGGCAGGGCAGAAGGGCCAGATGACAATTATTGGAGCAAAAGCATTAGAAATGTCTGGGTGGATGAACTCGGAAGACTCCATCTGAGGATCACCAGAGATGAAAGGGACAATAAATGGTATTGCCCTGAGGTTGTCGCCGTCAATCCCTTGGGATACGGAGATTATACCTTTTTGGTTACTGGTCGTCTCAGGGATATTCTGATAGAGAATGAGGTCTTGGGGCTCTTTAATTATCTGGATGCCAATCACGAGATTGATATCGAATACGGCAAGGGGGCCTGGTCGGATGGCAGAGGCTTCTTCGGCCAGTTTGCCCTTCAGCCGGCGGGGATCTGCGAGAGGCATGAGTTTGCATTGGACCGCATTGCAGATGGCATGGACGAAACAGAGAGCAATTTTAGCTGGCAGAAAGGCTTTGTCAGGTTCAGGAGCTCTTACTATGATGCAATAAATGCCGGTGGATGGACCGGCGATAGATGCATACCAGAAGAGGATGTCGATGGGGATGGCAGCCTGGACCTGCAAACCCATATCAATTTATGGCTATATGGATCGAAGAGCAAAATAAAAGAGGAGCTAAGAGATATTATAATAAATAAATTTATATATACCTGCGCTTGCAGAAGCATCGAGCAAGGGGAGGCTTTAGGAAACCGCCTTTAGTCGGCACTAATAAGCCCATGAGATCAATGCGAAGATCGTCTTGAAGTAAGACTCAATAGCTTCAAATGGAGAATGGATCTAAAGGACGCCTGGAGATTCTTCCTTGATCCATTTTCCCGTATGGTTTCGCTACCACCCCAAGAACTCCTACAGCATAGCCGCCCTTCTGCCTCTGGTGGAGGCAGACCTCGCCCGCCAGCCCAAAGACGGCATCATGCTCTACAGCTTTGCCACGGCCCAGGCAAAAGAGGTCTATGCTGAGGTGGACCGAGCCCGGGCCTTTGGAGCGGCCCAAGCGGTCTATATAGCCGGCGGCCCTCATCCCTCCGCCCTGCCAGAGGAGGCCCTGCAGCACTTCGACTTCGTGGTCATAGGAGAGGGTGAAGAGAGTCTTCCCCAGCTGATCCGGGCCCTGGGGAGAGGCAGCGATCCTGCCGCAGTCAAGGGCATAGCCTTCAAGAGACAGGGCCGGGTGCTCTTCACTGGCAACAGGGAGCCGGTTGACCTGGACCTCTATCCACCCTTCTCCCGCATCCTGGCACCAATCGAGATATCCCGCGGCTGTCCCTGGGGCTGCACCTACTGCCAGACCCCTCGCCTCTTCGGCTTTTGCATGCGCCATCGCTCCATTGAGGTCATAGAGAGGTATGCCCGCCGCCACAAGGACATCCGCTTCACCTCTCCCAATGCCCTGGCTTACGGCTCCGATGGCCGTCGGCCCCGGATGGAGAAGGTCGAGGCGCTGCTGCTAGCCCTCTGGGAGCAGAAAAAGCCCATTTACTTCGGCACATTTCCCTCCGAGGTGCGGCCGGATTTCCTGACGGAAAAAGCGCTTGAACTCATTACCAGGTATTGCGCCAATAAGAGTCTCAGTTTGGGGGGGCAGTCCGGAAGCCCGACTGTGCTTTGCCGCATAGGCCGGGGCCACGGGCGGGAGGAGATCGAGGCGGCATGCGATCTGGCCCTGGAGTTCGGCTTGACGCCACAGGTGGACTTCATCTTCGGCCTGCCGCAGGAGTCGGAGGAAGAGCAGCGCCAGACTCTGGATCTGGTTCGATGGATAGTGGCAAAAAAGGGAAAGGTGCGGGCGCATCGCTTTACCCCCTTGCCAGGAACGCCCTTATGGGGCGAACTGCCCGCCCCCCTGGCCGGGGAGGTGGAGGCCTGCCTGGGAAGGCTCGCCCTGGAGGGAAGAGTCACGGGAAGCTGGTCGGCATCTAAAGATAAAACTGCTTGAAGGGCTTTCTGTACTCGTCCTTGAGCTCGTACTTTATCATTACCCTGTCCGGCATAACTGAAATCTCTCTTACCGACTGGGAGAAGAGATACCAGATGAATCCCCGGTCCGGCAGCTTGTATCTGTCCGGCAGGGTGGCTGTGAAGTCGGACTGCCCCAGGATATAGGTTCTGAGCATCTCGCTTCCCGAAGCAAAGAGAAAGGGAAAGCTGACGTCTTCAATCTCACGCTGGCATGAGCCCTTCAGGCGCAGACGCTGGGAGAGGAACGCCAGATAGTCTTCTTTATTTACAACCAATTCTCTTAACTCACTCAATTGCATTCACCAGCCCATTACCAGATATGGATGGGGAGATAAAAGTTGTCGTCGCTCTGGCAATGCGAGGGACTTTGCAGGCGGAATAGAGGGAGGTGCAGTCTTGGATGCCGGCCCAGGAAAAGGTCAACTAATCACTTTGCTGGCATATCCTCATTTCAGGAGTCTGATGGCCTGACAGAGATCGTCTAAGCTCATCTGTCCCGGGGCGGTGCTCTCCGAGACATAACCATATGTCAGCGCCGAGCCGTAAAAAGGAGCCAGGACGCGCATATGCCTTCCCAGATGGCCCATGGCGATAATGCACAGAGGCAGATCTGCATCCAGAAGAAACTGCAGAATCCTCAGGTTATCTCTATTTTCCTGCGGGGTTACGGCGATCTTGGATATGGCCGCCCCTGCCTGCTTCATTCGGCTGAAGATCCGGGACAGCTCCGAGTTATCCGGCATTGCCTCGAAGTTGTGATAGGATAGGATGGTCGGCTTTCTTATTCCGGATATAACCTCCTCTCTTATCTCTGCCTGCAGCTCTACGTCCACATAATCGGCATAGTCGGCGGCTTTGATCAGCAGATCCGCTCTCTCCTCTTCCCCTTTATGAAATAAGCCCCCTTCGCTTCTGTGGCGGGCCGTGGCAATTATGGGCTTGGCCGTGGCCTTTCGCAATGCTATCAGAGCATCCAGGGGATCCGAAGAGGTGATATGATCCAGGCGCAGCTCAATCAGGTCTGCTTTATCCGCCAGAGGAATCAGTCTTGCTGCATCCTCTCCCAGCACCGCCACCACCGCGGATCGGCCCATCATCCCCATGAAGCCTCCGGCCTTATGCTCTCCCGACCATCCTTGCGCTCACTTTTCCACAATGCTCTCCTCGATCTTCATCCCGAAGTGCCGGGCTCCCTCCTCCAGATGGACCAGCACCTCATCTCCCACCTTCAGGTCAGTCACCGCCCGGGGCTGTCCCTCTGGGGAGACCAGCTTGATGGTCTCGGCGTTTTGCAGCAGGGTGCTCAATCTCTGGCCGGATGCCTCGGCCTCGATGAGCATCATAGGCCTCTTTTCGATCTTGGCCCTGCCCACTATAGCCGGCCTGGCCAGCCCCTCCTTGCTCACTATGGTCACCTCGTCTCCCGACTTCAGCTCGGAGAGGTATCGGGTCTTCTCTCCTACCCGGATGTAGGCATGGACTGCCCCGGCATTGACTCGGAAGGGGCGGGAGGCCACATAGGGGCTGTCCTCAGACTCGCTGTGAACCAAGAAGAATCCCTTGGCCTGAGAGCCGATTAGCATTCCCTCGCCGAAGCTCATCATGCTGGCCGTGTCCACACATACCCGGTCCCCCATGCCCACAGGCTTGACTGCTGTGACCTTGGCTGCCCATAGCTCCATCCGGCCCTTCTCCGACTGCTCCACCGCAGCCACGACCCTCTTGATCTCCGATGGATCGGTGCTGTCCAGAAGCACCCCGGCGGAGCCCTTTTCCAGGGTGGTCAGAGCCAGCGCCGCCTCCTCCGCCGTCCTGACACCGCTGATGATCTTGACCGAGCTGCCCTGCAGCCCGGCGATCATATTCTCCAGGGGAATGACCTTCCAGTCCGTTCCAATGACCAAAAGATAGTCCACCATCCGGCCCATCTCCACGGCGAACTCCTCGTATTTCTTGCCGGATATGACCACATAAGCGGCCTTGGTGCCTGAAATGGACCGGGCCAAAGCCCCGTCCAGGGAGCTCTTAGGATCTTTAGGCAGGGCTACAGTTCCGTCTCCCTCCCCGCCACTTCCCACCACCAGTATGTCCTCGCTCCCTCTCTCACCGCCAAAGCAGGCCACCTTGATCCGGCCCAGTTCACGCACTCTATCTATGTTCTCTCTTTCCACCAGCACGCAGTCGAAGCCGGATTCGAGAGCGGTGGTGATCTTGGGCTTGATCTCCTCCCATCCTCCCAGGGCCATGAGCCACTTCTCTTTCATGTGGCATAATTTATCATACCATTACAAATCTCTTTTGAGCAGAAGTCAGCTCATCTTCTGCTCACATGTTTTTCATCTCATAATGTTCCGGCTGATGGAAAGGAGAAGTCATCCATTAAAATCGCGCCAAAGAAATGGATTTTTCTTCATCGAGGGGAGAGTGCCGGTCTCCCCTCCATCAAGGCTCGAAGACGGTTGGATGGATGCCATCTAAAGCTATTTTGGATCGGCTGCAGCTCCTAGGAGCCCTGAACCCCCGGCCCGGGCAAGGACGGGGGATCGCCGCGTGGAGGGATGGGGACTTTGTGACGGATGAGGATCACTACGCTCTGCAATCACCTGTACATCATAAAGACAGCTACTTCACCGCGCTGATCAGTCTTTAGAGGCACGCCGACGGCCAGGTCGTAGCGTCCATTATTGTCGAAGTCACCTGATGCAACCGCCATCCCGAACCGGTCATTGTATTCAGGTTTACCTTTAGTTTGGTATAGATGCTCAGCTTTTGTCCTATTGAACCGGTCTTTTGATCCATAAAGAATGTCTACGGCGCCTGCTTTGTTATCTTTTATAGCTACATCCTCATGAGGGACTCCAATGGCCAGGTCGTCGTATTTATCGCCATTGAAGTTGCCTGAAGCTAGCGAGTATCCAAATAAGTCATCCCCTTCGAATTTTTCAAGGATAGGATATTCCTGAATTAATTGAATGTGTTTCCCTTCCAGGAATCCGAAATTGGATCCATAAAGGATATTCACAGCTCCGGCGTCATTTTTATTTTTAATATCCTCACGGGGCACTCCGACCGCCAGGTCGTCATACTCATCGCCGTTGAAGTCGCCTGACGCGAGCGAGTACCCATACTGGTCCCCTTTCTCGGAATTGCCGCCGCGTCTTTCTTGGTACCAGCCGCCGTCATTTTTTTTCCGGAGCCCATCTTTATATCCAAAGAGGACGTTTACATAACCAGCGTCCTTTACATAACCAGTGTCCTTTTCCTCTACATCCTCATTAGGGACTCCAATAGCCAGATCCTCGTATTCATCGCCATCGAAGTTGCCCGAGGCTAAGGAATACCCGAAATTGTCACCCTCCTCAGATTTACCCTTCCCTATCGTATCCTGGTACAGGAACTGGTAGCTATTGTTAGTGAGACCCTGAGATGAGCCCCTAACGATGTATATTGCGCCAGCTTTGTTTTCGCCCTTTACTTTCTCATATGGCACTCCGACCGCCAGGTCGTCGCATTTATCGCCGGTGAAGTCTCCTGACGCGAGTGAGAAGCCAAAGGAGTCCCCCCCTTCTGATTGACCGGGGATGAGCATGTCCTGGTGCCATAGCTGGGAGCTGTTGTTCGTGAGCCCATGCGGTGAGCCGTAGATAACATAGACCGCACCTGCATTTCTTTTGCTCCCAAATTTCTTCCCAGGCACTCCCACCGCCAGGTCGTCATATTCATCGCCATTGAAGTTGCCTGACGCGAGCGAGGACCCAAAGGATGCCCCCTCTTCCGATTGACCGGGGATGAGCATGTCCTGGTGCCAGAGCTGCGAGCCATCTCCCTTGAGTCCGCTTTTTGTTCTGGCCTGGCCAGATTGGTGGGATCTGCCGTATACAACATTCACGGCACCTGCTGACGAAATATTGCCTAAACCCTCTCCGGGCACTCCAACGGCCAGGTCATCAGCTTTATCGCCATTGAAGTCGCCTGACGCGAGAGAGAACCCAAACCGATCCCCTCTCTCTGAACCGCCATCCACGAGATTATCATGTTTGATCATATCCTGGTTCCATGACTGTGCATCTATCTCAATCCCTTCAGCCATGCAAGTAAAAGTGGCAATCAGGATGAAGAAGCTTAATGGAAACCTAATATCCTCTGATAACAATGACTTATCTCCCCTTGAACCGGTCAATCCCCTTTTTATGCTCTTGCCTGACATAGCCCTCTCCTGCGAATCACGAGTATCTATCGCTAATATGCTTTCATATATTCATAATAATTATAATTATATTCTTTGACATTCTCGCGGGGTGTGGATCTTGGCATTATCTTGACATTATATCTCCATGAGAAAAATATGTTATTGGTACATCATCTCGTCATGTTCAATGTCTCAGTGTGTGTGATATAATAGTAGTCTCTGGTTTGGATATCCCACGAGTCCACTATGCTCTCGTCCATCCTCAAGAGGGTGTAGCGGTCGACAAGCGTATAAAGGGCCTCAATGACGTTATCTCCTTTGAGATAGCTCCTCTCCTCGGTGAAGGTCCTTTCCTCGGATATGTCCTTTGAGGTGACGTTCTTTGATGTTTCCTGTAAGTCCTGGCTCTGCCTATATATCCGTGAATTGGCTCTCTTATATCCTCCAGAAAATCCACCGGACCTCTCTACACCGAATCCTTCAAATTCTGCCTTGACTGTGGGCTCCTGGTAGCTCACACTGAATTCCTGGGATTTCTGGACCTCTTTAGAGATCGACTTTCCAAGAGTCCTTGTCATCTCCGATAGCTGGCTCTCGCTAATGCCTGTCTTGTACCAGAAAGTGACCTTCCTGTCGCTTGTCCCAGGGTTCATATCGACATTGGTCTTTTTCCAGAATTGCTCTAGCTTTAAGATATAGTACGGGCTCTCATTAATCTTGGACTTTGGCGATGATAGATAGCTATCGTTGACGTATATGAAGGGGACGTAGATCTCTGAAACCAATCTTGGCTCAGTGGATGGGGGCAGATAGTCCCTATGGCCTTTCAGCTCCGGTAGGTCCCTGGTGATATTTCCGTAGCTTGTATAGGACTCATTGGTTCCTTTGAGGGGGGGAAGGAGGATCTGTTCTCCATCTACTTCAGTGATATTCCATGCCTGGTGCTGTTCATCTGGTTGTGAGTAGTCCAATGAATCTATGCCTACTTCATTTCCGTCAGTTAAAGAAATGCACATGACCTCATCCCCACTCAGCTTGGGAATAATGAAATATATGCTATCGTTAATGCCTCCAATGGGCTTCAGCCTCCATTTTTGGCTATCATCGTCATCTGTATATTTCCTCTGAATTATCTGCAGGCGACCAGATCTATCAATGACACTGAAACATAGTCCACTCTCCCTGGAGATGATTGCATAATGCCCCGAATCGTCAAGGGAGACAATCAGAAACTTCTGAAAATATTGATCTGATGGTTCCCCGTATAGCTGTATATCATTGCTGGACATGGATATCCCAAGGTAATCACCGCTTTCCGAGGCCAATCTGTAATATGGGATAATGTCATCGGCTGCAGAGCATCCTGCAGATGTTATCATCAATATATAAACGATTAGATGGTAAATTAGATTATCTTTGCTTATCATGACCCAACTCTCCCTGATGATATGATAATAATGGTTCTCCATCGATGGATAGAGCACCAACTTCATGTCATTTAAATGATCATTCATGATAAATAAACTTATCGACTGCATGCCTTCTCCCGGATTCTATTAAAACGGTGGCACTGACATCTTACCGAGGGATTCCGAGAATCATTGGCCAGCAATGTTCGGGGGCCAGACCGCCCAGGATGTCGTTACCCTCGAATTCTACATCTGCGAGGTGAATCGTGGTCCTCTCCTCTCAGGCGTCTAAGTCAGTGGATATGATGGGAACGGCAAATTCTTCAGCCAGTACACGGACTGGGACTGGCTCGTGATTATCCGCGGAGAGAGGGGCACCTGGATATATATCATCTCAATGGAAGGCTACGATCAGGAATCCGGCACCTTCGATATGAGCTATCCCACTCGTCTGGACTTTTATCTCGTACCTCTGCGCCAGCAGTCATATTATGAAAAACCAGAGCTGAAGGCTTTATGAGGACACTCAAGTCAGAGATGAACTTGAACTTCATGGACCATAGCTTTTGCAGAGGCTATGGATCCCTGAAACAGACTGATTGCTCAGGCAATATCGTGACTCGCACTTCTGCTGGATATCTCAGCTTAACTA
>JAGOLL010000026.1 GCA_017994055.1 Methanothrix sp. | reverse complement strand
CACTGGCGGAGCTGTCCAAGCAACTCGATCTGGGCATAACCTTCAAGGCCGAGCAGCTGGCGGAAAGGATCCACTATGGAGCCAGCCAGGATCTATTAGGGCTTCTGAACTTGAAGGGCATAGGCCGAGTCCGGGCCAGAAAGCTCTATCTATCCGGCATAACCAGCCTGGAGAAGTTGAAGGTCGCCGATCAGGCCGGGATCTCCCGCCTTCTCGGTCCCAGAATCGCAGAGAGGATATTCCATCAGCTCAAGAAAGAGGAGAATTTGCCTTGAAGTGGCTGAACAATATTTTCAAAGGAGGGGCTCATGCGGAGCGCTCTTCCCTGAGTCTGAAGGAGGTTGACTCCTGGCTGCAGCAGCATGAAGATCTCTCCGGATTTGCCGAGAGGCTTAACCCCATATACAATCGTATGGAGAAGGCAGCTATATCTCTCTCCCGGGACATCTCCGATCTCAATTCTGCCCAGCCGGATGCCAGCACTCCTCCCAAGCTACTCCGCGCCGGGCTGGCGGCAAGAGGCGAGTTGGCCAAGCAGCTTGATTCTCTTTGCGAAAAATTACAGCCGCCTCACAAAAGGGATCCCGATAATGCATTTCAGCATCATTGGACTGCCCTCAAGGGCCTGGAGAGGACTGCCACCACCTTTGGCCGGGCCCAGAGGTATGTGGCTGCTCTCTTTCCCAAGAATATTGAGCGCATCAACTCCGATCTGGCTGAGATAAGCCGCCTGCTTGTGGATCTGGAGCAGGAGATGAAAAAGAAGAGAAAGCTATCCGAGGAGATTTGGTATGCCCGGCAGCTTTCTCATGGATTGCAGCAGGAGCTGCCCCGCCTGGAGCAGCTCCAGGAATCGATCCGGCAAAATGAGGCCAGTCTGGCTGATCTGAAATCCCGCCTCTCTTTTCTGGAGGATGAGGCGGGCAGGCACTCGAGGAGCGATGTGGGACGGAGGGCCGAGGAGCTGAAAAGAGGTCTGGAAAGGGAATTGAAAATGAAGAGCCAGGCGGAGGAGGAGCTGGCTGAGCTCGTCTCACCTCTATCCAAGGCTCTATCCAGGATGGCTAAGCAGGGCTCTAGCTCCAGAATCAGCCTAGAGCATGATGGCGTCTTCCAGAGGCTCCTCAAGTCGCCTGCCGAGGTTATGGATGAGGAGATCTCCGGATCATTAGTGGAGCTGCAAAGCCATCTCTCACGCCTCGGCCTCAAGGACAGAAAAAAGGAGAAGACCCTGGAGCATATGGAGATGCTGATCAAAAACAGATCTCTGGAGAAGGCCAGGCTTAATTGGGCCTCTCTGCAAAAAGAGATATTGAAGACCAGGGAGGCATTGGCAGAATGCAGCCTGGAAGAGGTTAGGATCCGGCAAGAGACAGCTCAGGCCAAAAAAAGCATCAAGAGCCTGGAGAGCAGCCTGGAGCAGCAGACAAGAGATCTTATCTCCGGCCAGGAGAAGGCGATAGCGCATGAAAAAGAGCTTGAGGAGAGACTGTCCAAGATTTCAGGCGGACCGGTACAGCTAAATCTGGGCCGGGAAGGATGAATGCAAGTCAACCTGGGAGGAATTGTGCCCCTCTCCACAGTGGACTGGCTGGGGAAGGCGGCCATGGTGGTCTTCCTCCAGGGCTGCCCTCTGCACTGCCCACATTGCCAGAACCGTCGGCTTCAGAGAGGAGAGAGATATGTACCCCTGCATTATATCGTCTCCCGCATTGTCTCCGAGGTCAAAGGCCTGCCCGGCCCGAGCCGTTCCGCCCTGCTTTCGGAAGGGCCAGATCATGCTTCAACTTCCTGCCACTCTCCCTTGCAGATCAAACTGGATGAAGCAGAACAGAGGGCGATAAGCAAGCCTTTTGTGGATGCGCTGGTTTTATCCGGGGGAGAGCCTCTTCTCCAGCCGCAGGCTTGCCGCCATCTCTTCCGCCTGGCAAAAAGCCTGGACCTGGCCACCGGCCTGGAGACCTCGGGCATATTTCCGGATCACCTGGAGATGCTTCTGGAAGAGGAGCTGGTAGATAGGGTTTTTCTGGATATCAAAGCCGCCCTGGAGGAGCCGGATTATGAGGTGGCTACAGGAAGAGGCCACAGTGCTTCTGCGGTGAAAAAGAGCCTGGAGGTCTGCTTTAAATCCGGAGCTATATTTGAGGCCAGGACCACAGTATTTCCCAACTTTCCTTCCACCGCCCAGCTGGAAGAGATCACCGGCGCTCTCTGCCGCCTAAAGGCCGCATATCCATCCAGCCGCCTGGAGGGCCTGATCCTTCAGCAGGGCCAGCCAGCGGAAGAAGAAAGCCCATTTTTCCCGGTATCAATTGAGAAGATGGAGCAGACGGCGGAAGTCTGCCGCGCTGCCAGCCGGAAAGAGATAGAGATCAGGGTTCATGCTCTGCCCAGCTTGGTATGGAAAAGCTAGATATCCGAATGAACCGAAACCGCCTATGAAGGAGAACTTGTGATGAAGATCATCGGCTTGGTGGGGCTGCCCGGCTCGGGCAAGGGAGAGGCCTCCCGGATCGCAAGGCAGCAGGGCCTGACGGTTCTGGTCATGGGAGATGTCATCCGCCAGGAGGCTGTCAGGCAGGGGCTGGAGGCCACGGATGCGAATCTGGGTCGGGTCGGTTGTGCCTTGCGAGAGGCGGAGGGACCCGAGGCCGTGGCCAGGAGAATCTTGAAAGAGGCCAGGGCCAGTGGAGAGGAGACGGTAGTGGTTGACGGCCTGCGCTCTCGAGAGGAGGCTGACTATTTCGCCTCCCAGGCCGAAGAGTTTCATCTGGTGGAGATCTGCGCTCCGGCGGAAGAGCGCCTGAGGTGGCTTCGGGCGCGGGGCAGGCCGGACGATCCAGTAAGTGGCCTGTGCGGGGCCAACAAGCAGGATCTGGATGAGAAGATCATCACCTCCTGCGGCGGGCCGGATGGTCAGGCTGCTGCGGCGCTGGAGCAGAGGGAGTGCCGGGAGATGGGATGGGGCATGTGCCAGGCTATAGAGTCGGCCAGTCTCAAGCTGGTAAATGACGGCAGCCTGGAAGAGTTCAGGGAGAATGCCAGGAAGCTGCTGGATATCCTGACAAAGGACTGCGCCGAGCAGTGAATCGCAGCCGGACTATAGCCAGCTTGCCTCCTTTAGATATCGCTCCAGCCTATACAGTCCATCCTCAATATTCTCTATTGAATTGGCATAAGAGAAACGAAGATAGCCTTCACCGTTTTTCCCGAAGTCCACGCCAGGCGTCACTCCCACATGCGCCTTTTCCAGAATATCGAAGGCCAGGCGATAGGAGTCGCCGGAGAAGCTTCTGGCATTGGCGAATACATAGAACGCCCCCGTCGGCTCCACGGCTATGCAAAAGCCCAGCTCTCTCAAGCGTTTGATCATGAACCTGCGCCTGCGATTGTATATGCTCTTCATCTCCTCCACCTCGGCACCGCTCTCCTGCAAGGCAGCAATGCCCGCTCTTTGGGCTAATGAGCCGGCGCAGATGAAAAAGTTCTGCTGCATCTTCTGAATAGGCCGGATGAACTGAGGTGGAGCGATGAGATATCCCAGCCGATAGCCGGTCATGGCATAGAGCTTGGAAAAGCCGTTCAGGACAAAGGCCCTGTCTGTGAACTCCAGGATGGAGTGCTCCTGTCCCTCATAAACCAGGCCGTGATAGATCTCATCGGATATGATGTAGGGAGAGAGGCTGGCTATGGCCTTCATATCCGCTTCAGAGATAAGGCATCCGGTGGGATTGGAGGGCGAATTGATCAGTACTGCCTTGGTCTTTTGATTGATTCTCTCTTCTATGGCCTGCACACGGTACTGGAATCCGTCCTGCTCATATACCGGCACCCTGGCTGGGACTCCGCCAAGAAAATTGATGAAATTGGGATAGCAGGCATAAGCCGGATCGGAGATTATCACCTCCTCGCCGCTCTCCAGAAGCGAGGCAAAGGCAAGCATCATGGCCGGAGAGGTGCCGGATGTCACCACCACCTGCTCCGGCCTGACCTCTACGCCATAGGCATCCAGATAGTGCTTGCAGATTGCTTCTCGCAACTCTATATCCCCCAGGCTGTGGGTGTAGTGCGTAGCCCCATCCTCCAGAGCCTGAAAGGTGGCCTTCTTTATTGGGGAAGGAACAGAGAAATCCGGCTCGCCCACCTCAAGATGAATTATGTCTTCTCCCTGCCGCTCCATCTCCCGTGCCCGCTCCAGTACCTCCATGACCATGAAGGGGGCCAGCTCTTCTGCTCTCCTAGAGATCATCTCCCACCCTCAATTTGCATCATATTTCATCCTTCTAGGCTGAACCTTGACTGCGATGCCTCGGTTTCAAGATATTATCAAATTAATCCGAGCTTCTCTGGCATTGGCTTCCGACACAAAGACAGATGCATAGATCTATCTTAGACCTGCATTCTTGGACCTATCTTTGGACCGGCATTCTAATAGCTTATGATTTGGAATACTCTCTTTTGATGCGAAAATGAGAATAATAGCACTATCAGATACCCATCTCGAAGGGGGCACGATTCCTCTTCCCCTGGCCGGGCTGCTGAAAGAGGCAGATATGATCCTGCATGCCGGCGACTTTGTTTCCGCCAGCGCCTACTCCGCCCTATGCAATTTAGGCTCATTGGAGGCGGTCCACGGCAATTCTGACTGTATTGAACTCAAGAGGCTTCTGCCAGAGAGAGCAGTACTGGAGGTGGGGGGGATCCGGATCGGCCTTGTCCATATGGCCTCGCACGGCTCGGACTTGGTGGGGGCAGAGATGATGGCCCGGGAGATGGAGGTCCAGGTTCTGGTTTTTGGCCATATCCATCGCCCGCTTATAGAGAGAGGAAGGAGCCTTCTTATCTGCCCGGGGAGCACCACCCTGCCCAGGATGTCTGCCCCCTCCCTTGCCATCCTGGAGATAGAAGCAGGTGAGGTTCAGGGCAACATCATTTCCCTGGGCAGTCCCTCCTGCAACTATCTCAAGTTCGCCGGCAGTCTGGCTGAAGATGATCCACACTCGGATCGGATTTTCAGGCGAAGTCGACCCGGCTCTTGAATCCAGGCGGCCATCCATTCTGAATTTTCCCAATTGAACAATGCCGGTATGAATTGAGCCGGGCTAAATGCCCACACCATATGCATCAATTCGCCGACGCTCCAACCTGCTTCAGCAGTCAATTCCTATACATCCCTTCTCTTTTCTGTCTTCTGCCGGATACTCGTGGAATTTGATCTGCTTTTTTACCTCAAAATCTCCGGTGAACATCTCTCTGGCATTGATATCTTTATATAATATTTTATGCCATATGGCTTCAGTTCCCCAGGTGCCGTTAAACACATTGCTGTTTTCCAAACCCATCAAGTAGGCGGAATTGTTGATGTTCTCTCTGGTCCTCATCAATGCATCCATTTTTTTTGTGTCCCTGCCCACTTCTTCCAGGCCTTTTTGGAAATCTTTCCATCCGTTGTAAGGCTCATAGGGCATGGTCTGCACAAAGAAAGAGACCTCATCTGCCTCCATCTGCCGCACAGAAAACGCCTCACGAAGCTCAGATCCCATTCCGCCATAAAGGGCCTTGGAGTGCAGGCGCTTCTCCCCCTGCAGTGGTATCTCCCCGGAATAGAGCATCTTGGTGCTCTCATAGAGGTTCAACGTGCTCTCATTGCCTCCGTTAACTGAATCGATATTCCTCTTCAGTTTGTCTGCAATTTCAGAGTAAGCCTGCTCCTGCTCAATCTCTATATCTCCCTCTCCATTCATGACATTGGAGTACTCCAGGGCGATCTTTTTGTCCTTTACCGCGGTATCGATATCTACTAACCCCGTCCCTGAGATCTTATGCGCCTCGCAGAACTGACCGTACTGAATCGGCTCGCCATCCCTCACGGCGGTCTTTACCAATTCTATATCTCCATCCTCAACCGGATTTCCGCAAGGATCTTTGGCCGTTGCATTGGCGATATTGATGATATCTGCATTGAGATCGGATTTGGTGACCTTATATACGGCCTTGTAAAGCCAAATCTCGCTAAGATTGAGCCAGCTATCGTTGTTAAGATCTCCCGATATATAGATAGGAATCACTCTATCGTCTATGACCGTGATATCAGTGAGGTTGACGTTACCGATATTGCTCACGTTATAGTAGTATGTTATCAAATCTCCTTCAGATACAGTTCTTGCCTCTGATTCCTCAGCACTGATTGAGCCGAAGGCAGCTGTAAAACAGATCAGTATCGATATCCAACTAACCAAATTTTTTAAAGAGTGTGATATGAAGCCATTTCCACCTGGCCTGAGGTGCATATTATCCGAATATGTCTCATGCTCGGCAGATCTAGATGCGATCCAAATCCCTTTCATCTTTGAGCCCCTCTTAAAGTAAAGCTTACTTTATTAATATATATACTTTTACATTAGATATTTTAATAATTGGATTGGGGAGCTTGAATAGAGAAATTATTTTAATTTAAAATAGATACATGCTTAAAGATCAGTCTGAAAATATAGTCTATGCTGGACCTTTTCCGGAGCATATTCTTGAGCTTAAAATATATTCGATATAAGTTAGTAGATATCTTTATATAGTATATTAGCCTAACATACTACGGAAATTTAGGCAAAATTTGGTGGCTAAGCTTGAGGTCAAGAGTGAATTAGATATGGTTAATGGCATTGATATGAGGATATCTAATATATCGCTTATTATTTACTGTGCTCTTAGATATATATTTATGGCAATCTGGCGGATATGGGGAGAAGAGGCACTTCCGATCGTCATCGATGCTTCAACCCACTCAAGACCTCTGGAGCATACAATTGCCAATTTCTTTCGAGAATTGATGCAAAGCTTTGCCTATCTTTTGCCTATGACTGCAATATCAGCAGAAGGTGGACGGCCATGATGGTGAATAATTCAATAATAGCTCTGGGAGCAGTGCATGAAAGGGATATTTGTCTAAAGGGAGATGAACTAATATGAGACATTGGAGAATATTATTAATATCGATTTTCATCATAGCCATTCTGAGCACCTCATCCATGGCGGCAATAAGAACAGTGACTTATGCCGATTCGCTCTTCACTCCCGATGGAGAATATGTCGACTGGAATAGCAATCATATCTTCCCTTATTTCGATCCGGCCATGGGCAGGCTGATCTCGGTGTACTTCTCCGCGACCCTAAATGCCACTTTGTATGGCGAAGCTGAGAACAAGGCTGCTTCACCGGTTCAAAATGCGTGGATGAACGTTGATACGAATATGTATGTGGAAATGCTCAATGGGCAGCATCTGCCTTTAGAAGTGCTGTTGAGGGTGCCCAAGACTGGCACGGTAAGCGTCGGCGCATTTGATGGAACATGGGATTTCCTCGGTCCGTCTGCTTTTAACGGCACCGATGCTAATGACACCTGGGACGATATCTTTTACATTAATCCAGCCGATGTCAACGATTATGTAGGCACTACTCCTGGCGATACATTCAACCTTCCAGCAGTCACCAGCGCTATCTCTCAAGTTCGGGGCGGCGGATCGTGGTGGTCAATTATCACAACCCTTGCCTGGTCTAATGCCACCATCACCTATACCTATGACGATTCGCGCTGTCTGTCCGGCTACAAGCTAGACGGCTGCACCGGCCTGCCCCTCTCCGGCTGGAAGATAAAAGTCAACAATTCCACCCAGGAATGGAATACGACCACAGATGGCAATGGCTTCTGGCGGATCTGCAACCTGGAGAATAATGAAACCTACACCGTCTGCGAGGTTCTGCAGCCTGGCTGGGCCAAGACCTCTCCGATGGGATGCCATACGGTGCCCCTGGCTGGAATCAATATAACCAATATCAACTTCACTAACCAGAAAATGTACTGCATCAGCGGCTATAAGAAAGACAATTGCACAGGAGCGCCACTTTCCGGCTGGAATATTACCCTCCAAAATGCCACTGGCGCCACAAGCCAGCTTACCGGACCAGACGGCAAATATCAGTTCTGCAATTTGAAGCCGGGTGACTATACAATTACCGAGGAAGCCCGAGCAGGATATATTCCGTTCTCCGTCGTGGCTAATCCTGTAACTCTTAATTGCAGCAATATCACAAACCAGAACTTCACCAACCAGAAGCTTCTGTGCATCAACGGCACCAAGATCAACAACTGCACCAAACTGGGCTTGGACGGCTGGACTGTAATAGTCAAGAATTCCGCCGGTGTTGAGGTAGGCCGGAACATCACTACAGGTGGCGGCTACTGGAAGGTCTGCGACCTAGCTCCGGACCTCTACTATGCCAGCGAGATCCTGCAGCCAGGTTGGAAGAACGTCACATCACTCGAGATTCCTGTAAGACTGGGCTGCAACAATGCGACCGACGTGAACTTCCGCAACACACCGCTTCTATGCATCAGCGGCCATAAAAAGAATACATGCGGCCAATTTAACCTCTCAAACTGGACCATAGTCCTTACCAACAGCCTGGGAGGGGCAATGAGTGCCCTGACCAATGAGACCGGCTACTACCAGTTCTGTGGCCTGCCTCCCGGAATCTATAATCTGAGCGAAGAGTCCAAAGAGGGCTGGAGCCTTGTCTCCGCACCGCAGCAGGTCACATTGAACTGCTCCAATACAAGCGGCATGGACTTTGTGAACTCGGAGTGCTGCGGATCGAGTCTGAAGATCAACAAAACCGCCGACTTCGGGCCTTCTCCCGCCAATCCCGCTGGCGTAAACCAGGCTATAAATTATACCATAATCGTAGAGAACGCCGGAAATGAGACTCTCTACCAGGTCAATGTCACTGATGACAAGCTCGGCCTGAGAGAACAGATCGCATCTCTATTGCCTGGAGAATTCAGGATTTTCAATGCAAGATACGTTGTTGCTGAGATAGATCTATGCGGCAATATCACCAACATAGCCTGGGCGAACGCCACGGATCCGTGCAGCAAGGCCTTCCATGTTAGCGCCAGTTGGAGTGTTCCCACAAACTATACCGCGGCCATAGAGATCGACAAGAGAGCAGATGTCTCTTCCGCCAGGATAGGAGATGTCATAAATTACACCTATACGGTCACAAATACCGGCGATGTTAATCTGAGCGGTCTGAAGATAGAAGACGACAGGCTTGGACTGATCGACGAGCGGGTGTGAGGTTCATGAGAATATTAATATTTTTCTTTACATTGAACTTATTAGCATCTCTTTCGATCTGCCAGGACCAGCTGGCTCCAGGCGATTCATGGACCTACGAGGCCAGCCACAGGGTGCAAGAGAGCGATATATGTTCCTGTATAGTCAACAATGCTACAGTAAATGCATCCGGTCCCTGCTCTAATGTATCGAATTCCTCCGGCGGTGTTATAGTCGAGATCATCTATGAATCCGGAATCGATCTGGAGAAGATCTCAGATAAAAGCGGAGAAGAAGTTGATGCCGGCGATACTATAACATACACCTACTTTGTGACCAATACTGGAGATGAGAATTTATCCAATGTGTCTATTGAAGACGATATGATTCGATATGTCAGCTACATTTCTGGCAATGACAACGGTGATTATCTGCTAAATCCCGGCGAAGTTTGGATTTATGAGGGATCTTATCTCGTAGATCAGAACGATCTATGTCACAGCATAGTGAATTATGCCGTTGCTAATGCTATCGATCCATGCAAAATAAACCAGAGTGATAACGCCACAGTCAAGGTCGATACCGTCTGCCCAGTCGACTGCATTTGCTGTCCGGAGGGTGAGAACCGAGATCTGACAAATATAGGAGATCAGCATGCTGTGGCCTTGTCCAATAGCCAGGCGGAGAATAATGTGGAAATCGATATGTCTCAAAGAATCTAATCGTAACCATCATGGCGGATTTGTAGCGGATCCGCACTCCGCCGTATTCTCTCTTTTTGGCAGGCTCAATGGTGAATACATTCCTCAGCCATCATAACCATCTTGCTTTATTCTTTATTCTATCTTCACTGCAAGCGCACCAGACCAATCTGAGATCGAGCCCTTATCGTCCATTGCAGCAGCTTTTATCTGATAGACACCGGGTTGCATCCATTTGTGAGATACAGAGCTCTCCTCACCCGAATCAAGATACTCTAGGCCGGTCCAGGAGGTGGTTCCATCTCCCCAGTCGAAGACATATTTCACAGCATCACCATCCGGATCTATCGCCGATGTGGCATATCCGTGGGAGATCAAGCATTGCCCTTCAGCAGGACCGGATGGCACGGTCGGCTGCTCCGGAGGACAATTGGCATTTATCGCCACCATAAAAGGCCCGGACCACAGGGACGGTGCCCCCTTCTCATCTAGGGAGAGGACCCGGACAGGATACTCGCCGGGCTGCATCCAGACATGCGATGCATTCTCCAGAGATCCGGAAAGGACGAGGCCGGTTTTTATTGCAGTTCCGTCTCCCCAGTCCAGGACATGCATCACTTTATCTCCATCCGGATCCCTGGCCATGGTAAAAAAGTTGCAGACAATTCCGGTGTAGCCGGATCTCAATCCATAAAGGTCTCTGGGCTGATCCGGCTGTTCATTTGAGGCTATGGCGATGCGCCTCTCCTCGGACCATTCTCCCCCCATCCGATCAGCTGCCATCGCCCTGATCTGATAGCTTCCCGGCCGGTTCCAGGTATGATCGAAGCTAGCAATGTGGCCTGAGCCGACAAGATCGATGGCGTCTGTTCTTCCATCGCCCCAATCAAAGGTGTAATTCAGAGGATCGCCATCCTCATCTATGGCCGAGGTCTGAAAATGATAGGGGACCATTGCATATCCCGATATCGGGCCGGAGAGCTGATCCGGCCGCGTGGGCAATGTGTTGATGATAATGGATTCTCTCTCCGACCAGGGCGAAGATGAGCCTCTCTCATCCTCCGCCCTGGCCTGGATCTCATATATTCCCGCCCTCTCCCAGCAGTGGACCATGCTCATCTCTACACTTGATTCGGTCCAGTCTGTTCTGGAAGAAAAGCCGTCTCCCCAGTCAAAGGTGTATCTCAACCGATCTCCATCGGGATCTTCGGATGATGCAGAGAAAGAGGCATTTTCTTTCGGAAGGGCTGAACTCCGGCCAGAGGAGAGAGAAGGCTGGCCGGGAGGCGAGTTTATCTCGACTGTCAGGGAAGGAGACCATGAAGAAGATGCACCTCTCTCATCCTCCGCCCTGGCCCGGATCTCATATATTCCCGCCCTCTCCCAGCAATGGACCATGCTCATCTCTGCCCCTGATGCGGTCCAGTCTGTGCTGGAAGAGGATCCGTCTCCCCAGTCGAAGGTGTATCTCAACCGATCTTCATCGGGATCTTCGGATGATGCAGAGAAAGAGGCATTTTCTTCTGGAAGGGCTGAACTCCGGCCGGATGGGATGGAAGGCTGGCCGGGAGGAGAGTTGACAGATACCACCAGAGGTGAAGACCAGGGTGAAGAGCTATTAGCGTCCATAGCCTTAACCGTCACCTGATATCTCCCGGGCCGGTACCAGATGTGATCCACTGTGGCATGGATTCCAGATTCAACCGGTCCCACTGTTGAGCAATTTCCATCATCCCATTGGAAGATGTAGATCAGAGGATCGCCGTCCTGATCTATTGCATATGCCCTATAATAGCAGGAGACCGCAGGTGGAATGGATACAGGCCCAGCTGCAATAGCAGGCTGCTGCGGCGGTTGATTCTGGGAGAGCGTATTGATTGGAGATTCGGGACTATTCTGCTGGCTGGAAGGATCGATATCTGCAATAATATCTGCCCCATCTATATCTCCGTCACCCTCCTGGGCTAAAAGAGGACTGGCTATGAGGAGCAGGGAAATCAATATTTTCCATATAGTTGAGCCGAGGCAATCCGATATCACATATCTTCGGTAGATCAATATGTTATTTGAATTTTTCTACAGATATGCAATATCAAAATGACTCCGGCTTAAATAATATCAGATCGAAGGCTATATCACCCAAGAGTCCTAAAAATTGGGCGGCGCGGAGCTGACAGACTCATGAAAGGCATCAAAGACAAGTTTCCCCATCTGCCGGATGAGGTTTCAGGGCTTAGGGATCTGGCCTACAACCTCTGGTGGAGCTGGCATCCCGAGGGCCGGGAGCTCTTCAAGCTTCTCAACCGTCAGGGCTGGTTTTTAAGCAATCATAATCCAGTTAAGATGCTCAACCGCATGAACGAGAAGGAGCTGCAGGCTGCGGCATCCAATCCCCATTTTATGAGGCATTACCGCTCGGTGATGGCACGCTTTGAGAACTACATCAATCCCAAAGCGGGCTGGTTCTGCGAAAATATAACCGCACCAGAGAGGTGCAGAATAGCCTACTTCTCAGCCGAGTACGGCCTGCATCATGCCCTTCCTTTTTATGCTGGAGGGCTGGGATTTCTGGCCGGAGACTTCCTCAAAGAGTGCAGTGATTTGAGCATACCCCTGGTTGCAGTGGGTTTCATGTATCCCCAGGGATACCTGCGCCAGATGATCTCTTCCGACGGCTGGCAGGTGGGTGCCTGCGAGATGATCGACCGGGAGAATGCACCCATTCGAAAGATGATGGATGAAGAAGGAAATCCCATAAGCGTCAAGTTTCCGATCATGGATCAGCCCATCTATCTCGAGGTCTGGGAGGTGCTGGTAGGAAAGATCAAGCTCTACCTCATCGACACCTCCAGCGAGGTCAATGATCCCTGGAACAGGGTGATTTCGGACCGGCTTTATACCGGAGACCTGGAGCAGCGCCTGCGCCAGGAGATAGTCCTGGGAATCGGCGGAGCCAGGGTCCTGCACCATCTGGGTCTGGATTATTCCGTCATTCATTTAAACGAGGGCCACCCCGCTTTCGCCATCCTGGAGAGGATCAGGCAGAGGGTGGAAGAAGGCATGAGCTACCAGGAGGCCTTCGAGCAGGTCCATAAGACCACAGTATTCACCACCCACACCCCGGTGCCGGCGGGCCATGATGTATTCTCCTATCAGCTCATGGACAAGTACTTCGGATCCTATCTGCCATCTCTGGATCTGTCAAGAGATGAGTTCTTCCGCCTGGGAATGAGCCCGTCCAGGCCGGAGGGCTTCAATATGACTGCATTTGCTTTGCGGGGCAGCGCTTATCGCAATGCAGTAAGCGCGAAGCACGGCTGGGTCAGCCGGGAGATGTGGAAGGAGATATGGCCTGATCTGGCCCTGGATCAGATTCCCATTGGCCATATCACCAATGGAGTGCATGTGCCCACCTGGATCGACAGGCGCCTGGGAGATGAGATTTTCAATCGCTACCTGGGGCGGACCTGGCTGGAGGAGCACGATTCCCCTGCCATCTGGGAGCTGGTGGACGAGATTCCGGATCGAATTTTATGGGAGCATCACCGCTTCATGAAGGAGATGCTGATAGCCAAGATAAGGGAGAGAGCCCGATTAAAGTGGCGGCGACAGGGCTCCGACCCCAACAACATCATGGCCTCCGGAGTGCTTCTGGATCCGGCCGTTTTGACCCTGGGCTTTGCCAGGCGCTTTGCCTCGTATAAGCGGCCTACCCTGCTCCTGCAGGATATATCCCGCCTGTCCAGGATAGTCAGCGATCGCTGGAGGCCGGTGCAGATCATTTTTGCCGGCAAGGCCCATCAGGACGACCAGCAGTCAAAACAGCTTCTGCAGCAGGTCTTCAGTGCAGCCAAGGACCAGTCCTTTGAGGGGCGGATCGCCTTTGTTGAAGACTATGATGAGCTATTAGCTCAGTATATGGTGCACGGGGTGGATGTCTGGATCAACAATCCCCTGCCCCCTATGGAGGCCAGCGGCACCAGCGGCATGAAGGCCACATTAAACGGCGTGCCCCAGCTTTCCATCTTGGACGGGTGGTGGATCGAGGGCTACAACGGCAAGAACGGCTGGGCGGTTCAGGGAGCAGAAGGTCCGGAAAGGGATGTAAAGGATGCGGCTGCTATCTACGAGCTCTTGGAGAAGGATATTGTGCCCCTTTACTACGACCTGGATGAGGATGGCGTATCGCACGGCTGGATCTCCATAATGAAAGAGGCCATCAAGATAACCGGTCCCAATTTCTCCGCCCGCAGGATGGCCAAGGAGTATGCCCGGAGGTTCTATCTGCCAGCGCAGGAGGCGGCCGTAAAAAATGAGCTGAGAAGGAAGGGAGAGGACTATAAAGTCGATCTCTTCGGCAGGATTTGAATAAAATGCTTTCCGAATGCTATCGACCTGATGGTCAACGTCTATTAATTTTTTATCTGATGGCAGAGATAGATAATGCTGCATATTCATATTCGATAACTAGAAATATCCTAGATACTACCATGAATTAGGAGGAGAAGATGTTCGAAAAGGTTCTGGTCCCAACGGACTTTTCCAAGCATGCAAAAAAGGTCATTGAATGCGTAGGCGAGATTCCAGGCATAAAGCAGGTGGTTCTTCTCAGTGTGATATCCAGAAGCGCCATCACCAGGGTCTGGGATCCTGTGGCTGAGCTGAAAGAGGTTGAAGCCCGGCTGATGGAAGAGAAGAAATTGATCGCCGATCCGAGCATTGAGGTCAAGGTGAGGGCGGTCTCGGTCCTGGAAGGAGAGATAGCCAATGCCGTGCAGAGGGTGGCCGATGAGGAGAATGCGTCACTGGTGGCCATGGGGGCTCGAGGAAAGAGCAGAATCCAGAGCGTCCTTCTGGGAAGCGTCTCTCGCAATGCCCTGAGATATGGGGATACCCATCTGCTGATCATGCGCTACAAGGTGCTGGAGAGCGGCGAGATGGAGAAGCATTGCGCCAGGGTCTTCTCCAAAGTGCTATTCCCCACAGACTTCTCCCAGCCGGCAGAGGTTGCCCTGTCATTCTTAAAGGACATCAAGGGCATCGGAGAGCTGGTATTGCTCAATGTTGTCTCAACAGGCGAGACGGATGAAGAGATAGAGGAGAATGAGGCCATGGCCAAGAAAAAGATTGAGGAGATCACCGCGGAGCTGGAAAAGAGCGGCATGAAGGTCACGGCCAAGGTAGTGGTCGGCCATCCGGTGGAGACGATCCGGACGGTGGCGGAGGAGGAGGATGTATCCCTCATCGCCATGAGCTCTCAGGGTGCCATAGCCATAAAGAAGGGCAGGATCGGGAGCACAGCCTATGATGTGGCCAACTCTGTGGACAAGCCGGTTCTCATTCTGAGGAGATCGAAGATCGCAATGTACTGAGAAGCACAGATATTCTCATCTTTTTCCCGGCGAAGATGGCCACATCTCTGCTTGCAGCCAGGAAAAAGATGGGCAATATTGCCATGGAAAATATCTTTGGCTGCATCACTTTTTCCAGCCTGGTCATCACCGGCACGGCCTCATTTCTGGGAGAGTTTCCCATCCGTTAAATATGCTTTATAGCAGTATATATCCTCACCAGCCCGAATATGATGCAGGTCGGAGTCCGATCTTTAGCATCAGCAGCTTCAGATCATCAAGCCCGGATAGTTATGAAGCTCTTTTCCAATGAGCCGATGATAAGCTTTTTATTTTTCAAACCATAACCAGAAGCGGAAATGATTTTAGAAAGGGATATCTACTGGCGCATCAGGAGCAGATTGCCGCTGCCTAGCCCGGCCGCTTTAGGGAGCTCTAAATGAGATGATACTGGAGATGCTCTTTGCCGTCATCCCGGCGGTTATTTTGTTTCTTTACGGCATCGAGAATTTCTCAGAAGAGGTGCGGCATTTAGCAGGAGAGAGCTTTAGAGCTGTGCTTCAAAAGGCAACAAAGACCTCTCTTCGAGGCGCTCTGGCCGGTGCCGCCGTTACTGCCATTATACAGTCCAGCACTGCCACCACCATCATCGTGGTGGGATTGGTCAATGCAGGTGCCATCTCCTTCCTCGGCTCCCTGGGTTTGATCATAGGGGCGAATGTGGGCACCACCCTTACCGCCCAGCTCGTAGCCTTCAAGCTTACTGCATTTGCTCCGGCAATTTTAATCCTGGGATTTGTCATGAGCTTGATTCGCAGCCCTTATAAATCCCTGGGAAAGCCCATATTCTATTTCGGGCTGGTCTTCTACAGCCTCAATTTGATCTCATCCATAGTTGCCCCCCTGCAGGGAGATCCGAGCCTGCTCTCTCTCTTCTCCATGACCAACAATGCCCTTACAGCAATAGCTATCGGATTTATTGTAACCAACATATTTCAGTCCAGTTCGGTTACAGCGGGACTGGTGGTGGTAATGGCCCAGAGCAATCTCATCACCGCAAGCCAGGCCATACCGATTATACTGGGGGCCAATATCGGCACCACCCTAACCGGGCTGGTGATATCCCTTCGGATGAATGCTGCGGCGAGACGCACTGCTGTGGCCCAGTTCTTCTTCAATCTCCTGGGAGTGCTGATATTTCTGCCGTTTCTGGATTCCTTTTCCGGGCTCATCGACAGCCTGGGAGGGACGGAGGCTCAGCAGGTGGCCAATGCCCATTTGATATTCAATGTCACCTGCGCTGCCATCTTTTTGCTGCTGATAAAGCCCTTTTCCAGGTTCATCCAGGATATCCTGCCCCAAAAAGATGGAGAGATAATCTTCATAACCCGACATATCTCCAAGAAGATGCCTGATGATATCTCTGAAGCTGCTGAGCTGGTGGAAAAGGAGATCGTTCATATGCTCTATACGGCCAAAGATATCTTTTTGAGCACACTTCAGGTAGCCGGCGGCAATGTCGACCTTTGCGCCAGAATTGTGCAATCGAGGGATTATGTGGATTATCTGCACTCTCAGATAATATCCACCATAGTATCTCTCTCGGACCGAGAGATATCGGTGGAATATGCCGGCCGTCTGGCTATACTGGCCAGGGTTGCCGATCTGGTTAGCTTGATGGCCAAGCAGATGGTATCGATGGCCAAAAAATTCGAGACCATGAAGGAGAAGAGGATTGAGCTGTCGCCGGAGTCTTTAGCTGGAATCCAGGAGATGGCCGTACCTTGTACCGAGAACCTGGATCATCTTCTGACCACATTTCCAGATATGCCGGAGAGTATTGACCGAAAGATGCGATCCAATGACGAGCGGCTGAGGCTGATTCTGAACTGGAATTACAAGCTGTATCTGATCCGGCTGGCGGCCAAGAGCAGCTACAGTGCGATGTTTTCGGAGATAATCTTCTCCTTTGAGCGGATCGGCTCCATGATCAGGGAGCTGCGGAAGACCTGCATATCCATGGCCCAGCCCGCCTCTGCCCTGAATGTGCCCGATCTGATCAAGCCGCCTCACCTGGATGAGGGAACGGGAGACGAAGAGCAGTCAGGGGCCGTCTAGATGCCTGATTATGAGAATATGGCTGCCAGAAGATGGCATCTCGCCTAAAATAGGATCGAAGAGTAATGTCTGTAGGTGATAATCTGATACATGGTAATGTCCGGCTGTATCTGTATGTGGCTGTCTGCCTTCTGAGCATAAGCGTCGCAGAGGTTTCATCCAACGAGGCCGGGCTCTTCCAAGGCAATTTCACGGGAATAGCTACTGGCGATGAAAAGACCAGCGCGCCTCTCACTTTAAATTGATCCAGAATGGCAGCCGGGTTTCCGGATCCGCCACCATCCTTGCCGGCATTAAAGTCAATACTGGAGGCTTGATCTGTCCGGGCACAGTTGATGTTCCCTCCGGAACAATGGGCAAAGCCAGCAGTATCTCAAACAGGAATCATCGCCAGATTGTGGCTAAGTCAGCTCTCACTGCATCGGGCATGAAGATCACCGCCGATATGCGGGCAGATATCTCAAGAGACGGCAATGCTATGATGGCTCAGATAAAGCTGGACCTCCCCTGGCCCTGCCGCAATCCAAAGATCAAGGCAAACCTGGCAAGATCAAAAAGGTGAGACAGGGCGAGAAAAAGATGGGAATACAAATGCTTTTTCAGGACTTGGCTGGGATAATCTTACATTGCTGCATGGGGCTGGCTTCGTTCTTCATCACGGCATCATTATTCGTCACTGCATTCTCGACTATCTCCAAAAATTTCTTAATGGGATTATGGCCAGAAGGATCCATATTAGCCCGTACCAATACCAATCCAGACTGAGCAAAGGCGGCCAGACTTTTGCTATCATCAGCGCAAAAGCTGCAACTGCCAATTTTGTGAGCCCCATATCGATCCATGTCAGCTTGGCCATTTTTTTGTTGGCCCAATTGAATAAGTTCATGCCTGTATATCAGCATCAAAGCCTTAAATAAGCGCGTACCAGCCGCTTATAATAGGGGCCTAAGCAATGGACCGCTGGATGCTAATTGAAGTCTCAAAAGAGAAAAAACGCTGACGAACGATCTCATTGCTCCATCAGGCTCAATATGGTTATGATAATCAGTACAGTCGGTATGGCATATTTGGTTAGGAAGGGCAGGGACCTCATCCAGCTATTTAAGACACCCAACTGGCTATGCAATAGATGCTCGTCCATAAACCATCGGAAGACCATTGCCACCAGAAATGCTGCTATCGGCAGACCCAGAGTCCCCACGGTCTCATCCAATAAATCCAGAACCCTTGATCCAAAAAAGCTCAGACCAATTGAGCTGTAGCTGAGGGCAGAGGGCAGGCCAAGAGCAATAAGAGCAATGGTTAAGAGAAGGCTTGCTTTTCTTCGGCTCATCCCCGTCTGGCCCATAACCGCAGCCACATTAACCTCCAGCATGGATACGGCGGAGGTGATGGCAGCGGCGAACAAAAGGGCAAAGAAGGCCACGCTCAGAACAGGGCCATAAGACATCAACTCAAAGGCCCTTGGCAGGGTGATAAAGGCCAGCTCCGCCCCTGCCGTCGGCAGCAGGCCAAAAGTGAATACCAGGGAAAAGATGGCTATTCCTGCCAGCATAGCAGCCAGAAGATCCGAGACCGTAACAATCAGAGCAGACTGGGGTATATCTGCATCATCATCGAGATAGGCGCCATAGGTGATCAGAATTCCCATGCCGACGGACAAAGAGAAGAACGCCTGGCCGAGAGCAGCGCTCCATAGACCAGGCTGGAGCAGCATGGAATAATCAGGACGAAAGAGGAAGCTCATGCCCGTCTGAGCGCCGGGAAGGCTGAGGCAGAACAGGGCTAGGGCCAGCAGGATGAGGAAGGCAAATGGAACCAGAACAGATACCACCCTCTCAATACCTTTTTTCACCCCTGAGCTGACTATCGCCCCAGTTGCCAGGGCAGAGATCAAGAAATAGGCTATCGGCTGCAGAGATGAGGTGAACTCTGAGAAGGCGACATCAATGCCCAGGAGCGAGAATGCCAGATAGGCCAGGGTCCAGCCGGTTATGACCAGATAGTAGCTCAATATAAGAAGCAGTATCAGGCAGATGATCCAGCCGAAGGCTTTGAAGGATATTCCGGCACGGCCAAAGGAGGAGACCACATCAGCCCTTAAATGTCTTCCCACGGCCATCTCCAGGACCATAAGCGGGACGGCAAAGCAGAGCACTGCCAGAAGATAGGGTACTAAGTAGGCTCCGCCGCCATTTTCCCCCAGCACCGATGAGAAGCGCCAGATATTGCCTATGCCCACAGCCGAGCCTATGGCTGCAAGAATGAAGCCTACGCCTGAAGACCATCTCTCCAAAGCTCACATCCTCCTAAGGAAAAAAGAACAATCCGGCAGAGCCAGCCGGAAAAAAGGATTCAGGCTTTCTTCTCTGCTCTCACCACCAGAATAGGGCGGTTGGAGATCCTGGCCGTCTCATAGGTTGTGCTGCCCACAGTCATCTGCTTTAGCCAGCCTTTTCCATGAGAGCTCATGGCTATCAATGAGGCGTCCTCTCTGTCTGCCAGCCGGGTGATCTCCTCCGGGGCATTGCCAACCTGGACGTGGACACTGACCTTTCGGTCCGGCCTCTCGATCTCCTTGGCGATATCATTTAGCTTGCCGGCAGCATCCCGCACAGCAGCTTCTATTTGCTCATCGCTCTCTCCGCTGGCTACAACATGCTGCAGTCCAATCTCCCCCACGTCCTTCAGATTGACGACGAAGTCTATCACCTCTCTGGCGGGCTGGGAGAAGTCCGTCGGGCATATCACCCTGGTAAAAAGGCTGCGGCAGAAGCGTCCCAGGTTCTCTCCCTCCAGCAGCTTATATCTCATCAACAGGAGGTTGGTCTGGCCGTAAAGCAGCACATTCTTGGAGACACTGCCGAGCAAGAGGCCACTGACCTTGCCCTTGCCCCGAGCGCCCATAGCAATAAGGGTGGCATTCTCCTCATCTGCGACCTTCTGTATTATCTTCGCAGCATCGCCCTCCATTATGGTCTCCACTCTGGTCTTGACATTGAACCGGAGGGACTGAAGGTATAGCTTCTGCTTCTCGATCATCTCATTGGCCTTTTCCACCTCTGAGGCCGGATCCCAGGGGCGGGACAGAGGAGACCTCTGGATGACGTGGAGAAGAACCACATCCTTCTGGCTGGACAGCTCAGTGATGCATTCAAGAACATGCTGCGAATGTTTGGAAAAGTCGGTCGGAACCAGAATTTTTTGAAACATGGCCATTAATTATTGCTGGTAGTAAATCAACTTGACGGCATAGCGTTTAGTCCATAGTCTTCAGGCAATTTTTTCAGTGTTTGAGATGATGGCCAGAATAAAAATGCACTTGACAGTGCCCCGCGAGTAACGCCCCCCTCGTCTCACTTTGCTTCTTCATCGGGGACGGATAGCCTTTTGCCAGTCTTGAAGCATGAATGAGGAATTCTGGAAAACGGAAAACTAAACAAGTTTTAAATAATTGAAGCTGAAAATGGAAAACCATATTTCAAGTATAATCGAGATGTAACCATAAGTTGTAGGACAGCAGGCTGATGGAGCATTAGAGCATATTCCGGCTGTATATTGAAGGGAGAAGATGGGGAGATTACAGAACATTGGACCTTCCGCGGAAATAAAAGGTGAATTGCCATGCATTTTAGTCTATTCATCCAAGGCTCATGTTGAGTATATTATGCCTGTATTGGATTCGGCGACGGAATATCTTAAGCAAAATAGATTTAACCCAATTTTATTAAAAGATGAAGCAAGGTGTATTAGCGTTTATTCGGAGGAGTTTTTGCAGGCTGCAAAGGATTGCGTTTTAGGAGTTGTGATACTTGATGGATTCAGGCCGAATGTCCTTTTCGAATTTGGAGTTCTGGTTGGACTTAAGAAACCGATTATTTTATTAAAAGATAAAAAAGCTAAAATAAATATTAAAACATTATATGGAAATATTGATAGCAAAAATTGCAAGACAGTTACTGGCTTGACCCAGGCTCATTTTGAAGACCTGGTCAATCCTCCGATTAATTCCGGCTCCTTCAATCAATTTTCCGATCTATCCCCCAATATTCCAGAATATGATCACAATGCTTCAAAGAGCGAGCCTGAACATATAACCAATTTATTATGCAGCAACATCAGCAAGATAAGAACCGAAATAGAAAAGGAAGGCGAAAAGCTGCTGCGCGAGATAGCACCTGAATCGATGTCCGGATCCTATTTAGAGAGATATCATGAATATGTAGCCAGGCTTTCTAGCCTTCCTTTTGATTCCAGACTTGAAGATAAGGATGTCGATGCAATCTCCAATGACTTTAAGAATCTTGAAAGGGACTCCAAAATAAATATGCCATCCAAAGTCCACAGCCTGATCGCCTCACTTTATAATTCATTAGCATAGAGAGCTGAAGGAAATGAGAATTAAAAAGGCAATCCTGATAAGAAAAACCATAGACGCTTATAGCTCGGCTCTTGAAAATGAGGAAGATCCTGTTGAAAGATCTCGTATTCAACAAAAGATTGCTGACAGCTATTATGATCTTGGCCTTGCCGATCAAAAAGATATTAAATCCAATCTCAAAAGAGCCATCAAATCCTATAAGGAAGCTCTTAAGGTCAGAACTCTGGAAGAATTCCCGATCGATTATGCCTTGACCCAGAACAACTTTGGAGTAGCCTGCCAGACACTATCTACGATCGAGGACAAGGCAGATAACAGCAAAAAGGCAATCAATGCCTTCCGGGAAGCTCTTAAGGTTAGAACACTCAAACAATTCCCGATGGATCATGCCGTGACCCTAAACAACCTCGGCAATGCATATCGAACATTGGCCGAGATTGAGGACAAGTCCGAAAATAGTAAAAAGGCAATCATTGCCTACCGGGAAGCTCTTAAGGTCCGGACTCTCGAGCTATCCCCAATGGATTATGCCGTGACCCAAAGTAATCTAGGCAATGCATATGGCACGCTGGCCGATGTCGAGGACAAGGCTGAAAATAGCAAAAAGGCAATCATTGCCTACCGGGAAGCTCTTAAGGTCCCGACTCTCGAGCTATTCCCAATGGATTACGCCATGACCCAAAACAACCTCGGCACTGCATATCGGACGCTGGCCGAGGTCGAGGACAAGGCAGATAACAGCAAAAAGGCAATCACTGCCTTCCAGGAAGCTCTTCAGGCCAGCACTCTCGAACAATTCCCAATGGATTATGCCATGGCCCAAAACAACCTCGGCACTGCATATCGGACGCTGGCCGAGGTCGAGGACAAGGCAGATAACAGCAAAAAGGCAATCAACGCCTACCAGAAAGCTCTTAAGGTCAGCACTATCGAACAATTCCCAATGGATTATGCCATGACCCAAAGCAACCTCGGAGCTGCATATGTGACGCTGGCTGAGGTCGAGAACAAGGCAGAAAACAGCAAAATAGCGATTAGAGCTTGTGAAGAGGCTCTTAAAGTCCATAACCTCGAAGAATTCCCAATGGATTATGCAGAGGCACAAAGCACTTTCGGATCTGCGTACAAGACTCTAGCGACAGTCGAAGGTCGGTCTGAGAATTGCAAAAAAGCAGAGCACGCCTTCCAGGAGGCTTTAAATGTGTGGGTGAAGCTCAATTCTTCTCAAAATAAAAAGCTAATAGAAGACAAGCTTTCTGAGTTAAAATCGATATGCAATTGATCGGCCAAAGCACAACCGGGTCATAGGCTGCAATAGCGCTATTATTTCAATAGAATTAAAAAATCGAAATTCGAGCTTGAGATGGAAAATAGAGCTAATCCAGGCCGTCGCTCAGCCTGGATCTTCACCTCTGTTCAAGCTACGATCTTGCTCTTGGCGATGTACTTGATCAGGTCCGGGCCCAGCCGGGCCTTCTTCTGAAGCTGGGCGGAGATATCCTCCATGCTGGAGCCGCTGGCGGCCATGGTCCGGATCTCCTCCAATGTGGCATCTTCCACGGTGAAGTACTCATCCAGATCCTTTCTGTGCCCCCACACATCCCCTTCCAGCAGTTCAACGCCCTGCATGTCCAGGAATACCTGCATGGCATTGGACATGGTCTTCTTGTAGGAGGGAGGGACCTGAATCATTCTCAACCTGGGGCACCTCTGCATCAGGCTGAGGAAGTCCACATTGCTGGCGCGAAATGCCAGATGAATCATCTTCTCGTTGGGATTTAGATTTGAGATCTCATTCTTGGAGCTGACTACCCTAAGTCTCATATACATTCCTCAAAGCTAAAGAACATTTCATAGTATTAATAGACACTTGAAATGGACACATGTGTACAGAACGCTATCTACAGTCCATAGACATATTTTCAAAAGAAAATTTGTGACCCCTGCATGGCCCAAATTTGAGATTAATGAAGGAGGATTAGAATAATAGAGGACATATTTCTGTTCCCATGGCTTGAGCCAGAAAACCGGGTCATCTTCTTCATTGTGCTTCCGGAACGCCTCTCTTCCCCGGATCGATCATATAAATAGCTCAAGCCTTGAAGGGCTAACAATCAGCAATAATGATGCCGAAATGGCCGAAAAATTTATCCAAAGCAGATCTCTTCCCAGGGGCTCTTCCTGGAGATAGATCCCAGGACCACTGCTTTAACTAATGCGGGAATATTTCCGGCTACATCCCGATAGGATGATGCTGGACTTGAGGCCGGACTGCAGCTCTCAGAGCCTGTCCTTTAATTTGAGCAGGAATAGCTGCATATCTTCGTCCCAGACCCGCTCTGCTCCAAGGCCGCAGATCTCGAACAAGACCATCTCCACAAGCAGATATACCCTGGCCTTCTCCCGGATGCATCCTATCAGGGCCTGCTTTCCCCTGCCCAGAGCGGAATGAATGTGCAGCCTGTGCCCCTGGGAAGAGGGATAGAATGTGGCCATTCCAAAGACCTCCCAGGCATTCTCATAGGCCTCAAAGTTGGGCTGGGGAGGTATCTCCGGCCTCTTGGGGCCGGTTACAGCCCGGCCGTCTCTTATTGCTCCCAAGAACAGGGCGGTGCAGGACTCAATTCCCTTCTTCTCCAGAAACATTTGCAGCGATTCGATCAGGTCTTCGTCATGATCAATTCTCAAGACGAAGATCCTTCCCGGTCTGCCCTCAGAATATTGCATGAGCAGCGGTAACGGCCCGGCTTAAACTTATCATTTTTGATCTTCTCGCTCCAAGGCAGTTAGCTTTTCCCAAACCCTGGCTATAGCCATTCCGCCCGAAGCTGCAGAGAATATCCAGTCAAAGCCCTGGGGAGGCGACCCTATTAGGCGATCCTATTTATTGTATCAGCCGTCAATATGTATCTTGATATGAAAGGCGATGATGTCTCCCCCAGCCTATGGTACTATGCACTGGCCGTGCTTATTGTTGTCTCTGGATTTGCCGCATTTGCAGGCCTCCTCTACTCCGGCATATCCGGATCCGTTGAAGGCTTAATCCAGATTAAAGCGCCGGGAAACGCAGAGCTGAACCTCTCCGGGAGCGGCGAGTGGACGGTATTCTACGAGAACAACAGCTATTTCGATGGCAAGATCTACAGCACAGGCGAAGAGATATCCGGCCTGGAGATCCAGGTTAGAGAAAAGGCTACCGGCCTTGATCTGGCGGTCTATCCTGCAAAAGTGAGCCATAGCTACAGCCTTGGCAGTCGCAGCGGCAGGTCGATCCTTGCCTTCCAGGCGGAGAGGGCAGGCCTCTATCAGATCAATTCATCCTATTCCGCCCGCATTGGCCCTGAAATCATGCTGTCGGTGGGTAAAGGAATGGCAGAAGGACTGATCTCATCAATTGCCATATCCATGGCCCTTCTGTTCGGATCCATAGTGCTGGCATCTATAGTAGCCTATTACACCTTCAGCAGAAGAAAGAGGGCTTTCCTGAAGAGAGAAGAAGATGAGAGGATGATGAGGCAGGGCAGATGAAATCTACCAGCCATTGTAGTGCACCCGATCTTTTCTGTACCTTTGCGGTGCAGGCGGCTGCTCATCCGGATATCCCAGTGCCACCAGGGCGAAGGGAGTGATCTCCTCAGGCAGAGACAAAAGCCTTTTGAAATCCTCAATCCTCTCTTTCAGCGGATATATCCCGGCCCATACCGCACCCAGCCCAAGGGCATGAGCGGCCAGAAGCATATTCTCCACCGCTGCCGAGCAGTCCTGCACCCAGAATTCGGGATACTTTTCCAGGGAGCTGTCGCCGCATACCAGTATGGCCACCGGGGAGTGGCGGCACATGGAAGCAGTAGAACAGATCCGGGGCACGGCATCCAGCAGTTTACGTTCTTCAAGAATTACGAACTGCCAGGGCTGCTCGTTTCCTGCCGACGGCGCAAACATCGCCGCCTCCAGGAGATCTCTTATCAGCTCGGATGGTATCGATTTGTCCAGATATTTTCTGATGCTCCTTCGGGTCTTAATTGCTTGCAGGGTCTCCATGACAATCCTTTATCATTGGCTTCTGCCCTTATAAATCAATGATGCTCCTGCTTGAATAGCCCGGAAATGCATTATGGAGCTATAGCGCATTGGAATCGGACCAAATGGATCGATTTGCCTGTCATCTTTTTTGGTGATAGTTGTTTAACAATAGTTATCAGCAGGCCACATTTAAAGCTTCGGATAACCTTAAGTAGCATCATGGCAGGAGAGGTAGCGAATTGACATTATGATACAGTGAGCTTACGGGGCATGATTGATTTGGCGCCTTTTATTGAGATACGGGGTTTGACAGTTCGGTTTGGAGATGTTGTGGCTCTGCGCAATATAAATCTGGTTATAGGAGAGGGGGAATCGGTAGGAGTCTTGGGACGGAGCGGCTGCGGCAAGAGCGTGCTGATGCACGTTCTTCGTGGGGTGGAGTCATTTCCCGACATATCCGGAAGCGTCATCTTCCATGTGGCCAGGTGTGAGAAATGCCACCATGTAGAGATGCCCAGCAAAGCTGGTGAGAAGTGCCGCTGCGGAGGCGTTCTCAACCCAGTTGAAGCTGATTTTGTAAAACTGGATATCAATGATCCTCTCAGGCGTGACATCACCCAGAGGATTGCGATCATGCTGCAGAGGACGTTTGCCCTTTACGGCGATGAGAGGGTGATAACCAACGTCATGAGGGCGGTGGAGGAGAAGGGCGACACCATGAGCGTTCACCGGGCCGCGGATCTTCTGGATGAGGTCAACCTCTCTCACCGTTTGATGCATGTAGCCAGGGAGCTATCGGGGGGAGAGAAACAGAGGGTAGTCCTGGCCCGCCAGCTGGCCAAGTCACCCATGATCCTCCTGGCGGATGAGCCTACCGGGACGCTTGACCCGGCCACAGCCAAGGTGGTGCATGAATCCATCAAGAGGGCGGTCAAGGACTTCCACATGACCCTGGTCATCACCAGCCACTGGGAAGATGTAATGATTGAGCTGACCGACAAAGCCATACTTCTGGATGAGGGAGAGATCAAGGCGGAGGGCAAGCCGACCGATATAGCCGCCAGATTCCTGGCCATGGCCGGGACCCTGGGCAAGAGGGAAGAGGTAGAACTGGGAGCGCCCATGATCAAGGCCAACGGCCTGGCCAAGAGATACATCAGCATCGATCGGGGCGTGGTCAAGGCGGTGGACAACGTAAGCCTGGAGATCAATGAAGGCGAGATCTTCGGCCTGGTAGGCGTCTCGGGTGGCGGCAAGACCACTCTATCCAAGATGATAAGCGGCATCATAACCCCCACCGGCGGCAGCATATTGGTTCGGGTGGGAGACGATTGGGTGGATATGACAGTGCTGGGATCCAATGGACGGGGCAGGGCTACCAAATACATAGGCGTGCTGCATCAGGAGTATACCCTTTACCCCTCTAGAAGCGTCATTGAGAATCTGACCGAGGCCATTGGCCTGTCCCTGCCCTTCGAGTTGGCGGAGAGAAAGGCCATCCACACCCTGGAGACGGTGGGATTCTCGGAGGAGCATGCTGAGGAGGTCCTATCCAAGATGCCGGACGAGCTTTCCGAGGGAGAGCGACATCGAGTGGCCATGGCTCAGGTGCTGATCAAGGAGCCGAGAATTGTGATCCTGGATGAGCCCACCGGGACCATGGACGCCATCACCAAGATCGAGGTTACCAAGTCCATCTTGAACGCCCGCCAGGAATTGGGGGAGACCTTTGTCATCGTCAGTCACGATATGGACTTTGTCAGGAATGTCTGCGACCGGGCCATGCTCATGAGAAATGGTCAGGCTATATTCACCGGACTGCCCAGCGAGGTCCTGGCCAAGATCACCGAACAAGAAGAGAAAGAGATGCTGGGGAGTTAATTTTGAGAGTCTTCGTCGATGGCAGAGAGCTAGAGCTATCCGCCGGCGCGACTCTTGCTGACGCCTTGGGCAGTAGCGGGGCTTATATCGCTCCGGGAGCGATAGTTGGAGTGGTCAAAGGCCGGGGAGAGAAGTCCCGTCAGACCAACTCCTATTGGCTGAATACAAGTAAGGGCAAGCTCAGAATCGAGCTTGCAGAGAGCGAGCTGCTGGGCATCTGGCATGAGAGCGTGGACAGAATATCCGGTTCAACAGTAAGATGGTCTTCCGCCGACGGCGTAGCCTTCGGGCCCTTTTCTTCCGAGATCTCTTTTTCTCGGGACGCCCAGGAATACAACCGCTGGGAGGTTGTGCTGGGGGCAGCCGGTTTTGATCGGAAGAAGACCCAGATCATCTTCATCCGCAGAAGGCATACCGCAGCTTATGGCACTCCCAAAGAAGGTGGAGTTGTGGGCCATGTGGTGGGCGGAAAGAACACCTTGGACCGTCTGGCGGCAGGCGATCGGATAGAGAGCATAGAGCCCATTGTGGAATGGCAGGAGATAACTGAGAAGCAGGCCACAACGGACCTATCTCTGCCCCTGGAAGAGGGATTGGAGATCTTTACCGCGGTGGAGGCGGAGCTGGATGAGAATTCTCCTCAGGGCGCAGAGTTCTTTCTGGCCCTTACCCGTGACGGGACTCTCAAGGTCGACGCCGCATCCAGCTCTTATATCTCATCAGACCAGCTCCTGGGAGAGCCCATGATATTCGAGAACCGCGAGCCCCGTCTGGAGGGAGCTGTGACCGTTCGCACGGCAGGCAGGGGTCTCGGCAGAATATTCGTCTACAAGAAAGATCGAACCTCCAATCCCGGTCACTCCGTGGTGGCTCGAATCATATCCGGAATGGATATGATCAAGCTGGCCGGCCCGGGTGAGAGAATCACCATTAAAGTCCGTCCGGAGCGGATAATGCTTCTCGGCACCAGCCTAAAAGATGCCCTCTCCCAGATGCAATCCTTGGGAATCCAGGCCCAGGCAGAGGGCTACCAGGGAGAGGACGCGGTGGTGGTCAAGCAGGATCCTGGAGCGACCATGGCCATCCTAAAGGCCAAGAATGTGGTGCTTCATGCCATACCTTCCAGCCGGATGGTAGCGGTAAAACTATACAGCGATCAGGCTCCCAAGACTCTGGACTACTTCCGGCATGTAACCGGTCTCAAGGAGAGGCCGCTCGGACCTCTGCCGGTCTTTTTTGTTTATGAGAATACCCTTCTCTTCAAGCCGGATGTGGATGCCACAAGCTACAAGGAGCTTTTGCCGGAGAACAAGCCCACGGGACCGGTTCCCGCCGGTTCTATTGCCGTCTCCAATACCGTTTCCAAGAAGATGGGCATGGTGGGGGTCAAGCTGGCAGAGGACAAGCGCTATGGGCCCTCGGGAGAGAAGTTCGAGGCCACCAATATCATCGGCCGGGTGCTGGAGCCGGAAAAGCTCAGAGATGTGCAGGAAGGGGAGACGATTTACATCATGGAGGTGCGCTGAGATGCTGGTGACCAAGTATGTGATAACTTCCTCGGAGTCGAATATCCTTCCATCCGATATCGCCATGAAGATCTACGGCTCGAAGTATGATGTCACCGTAAAGGAGACATGCATGGGTGTGACCATCAATGGCGAAGAGGAGGTCATAGATGAGCTGGTCAAAGAGATCCGAGCACTGGACCCGGCGGGAATTTTCATCAAGGATCGGGGCTTTCCTCCCGGGGACCCCAGGCGCTGCCGGGGCAGGAGGGGCGGAGGCGCCAGGCCCGGCTTTTATATGATTGAATCCGAATCCAAGATCCTGCCCATGATCTCCCGGGCCCTGGCCAGCGAGGGCGAAATCCCCCCCCTGGCGGAGAAGAAGAAGCCTCTCTCCCCGAGCAGGCTGCAAGAGATAATAAAAGAGGATTTATCCTGAGGTAAATCAATGTCAAAAGTTATCGTTTATCCTCCTACCAGCACCATTCTCTCGGACCTCGTGGCCAGAATGGGCCATAAGGCCCTTGTGGTTCCCGAAGCAGTTCGCAAGTTGGTTACAGAAAGCAAGATAGATTCTCCTCCCTTGAATATGACTCCTGAGGAGCCCAAGAAGGGGCTGCGTTATGCGGCGGTGGATGTGCCTTCCGGGGTAAGGGGACGGATGTCTCTGATCGGCCCCATCATCGAGGAGGCGGAGGCGGCCATCATCGTTGAGGACCCCGGCTGGCTCACCGGCTGCGCCGGATGCTCTCGAACCAATGAGCTGGTGCGCCTCCTCATCCGAACCAAAGGAATTCCCATATTGGATCTGGCCTATCCCAGCGATGATGCCGAGGCCAAGGTCTTTGTGCATAAGATCAGATCCTTCCTGGAGGGATTGAATTGATCAGAATAGCCCAGCTCTCCTGCGGTGCGGAGTACAGCGGAATTCAAAGAGAGATCGAGAGGGCGGCAGAGACGGTGGGAGCCAAGCTGGTCTATCCTGAGGTCTCTTTGGACGATATACTCAATGTGGAGAGCACCTTCGGCGTCTCCGTATCATCAGGCGACCTGAATATGGCCATGGCCCGGGCGGTGCGCATTGTAGAGAACCCGGACCTCGCCGATGCGGTGATTGTCATGACCTGCTTCCGCTGCGCTGAGGCGGCTATCATCCGATCCGAGATCCGAAAGTACATTCATGAGAACTCCAAGATTCCCGTCCTGAGCTACTCCTTCACCGAGAGGACCACGGCAGAGACGCTTCTGACCAGAATGGAGGCCCTGGTCACCACAGTCAAGTACCGGGGTCTCTTGGCCCGGGAGAAGCAGACGGGCCTGACGGCTGGAATAGACTCCGGCTCCACCACCACCAAAGCAGTGGTAATGAAGGATAACCAGGTAATAGGCACGGGATGGAATCCCACCACCGAGGTCTTGCAGAGCGCCGAGGATGCCCTGACTGCTGCTCTCAAGATGGCCGGAGTGGCCAGAGAGGAACTACAAGCTGTGGGCGTCACCGGATATGGGCGGTTTCTGGTGGGCAAGCACATCAACGCCAAGCTGGTGCAGGAGGAGATCACAGTCAACTCCAAGGGAGCTGTCTTTTTGGCCGACGCCCAGAGAGGGCCGGCCACGGTTATTGATATCGGGGGGATGGACAACAAGGCCATCTCGGTTCAGGACGGAATTCCGGGAGGCTTTACCATGGGCGGAATCTGCGCCGGAGCCTCGGGCCGGTTTTTGGAGCTGACGGCCAAGCGTCTGGGTGTGGACATCACCGAACTGGGCAAGCTGGCTCTCAAGGGCAGCTACCAGAATGTGGCCATGAACAGCTACTGCATAGTATTCGGCACTCAGAGCCTGGTTAACAACCTGGCCATGGGCCGAAAGCCGGAGGATGTGGCCATGGCTGCCTGCCATTCTGTGGCCGAGCAGGTCTATGAGCAGCAGCTGCAAGAGGTGGAGGTCAAGGAGCCGGTGATCATGGTGGGAGGAACATCATTGATCGAGGGCTTGCCCAAAGCCATGGAAGAGCTTCTTCAGATCAAGGTCACCGTTCCCAAGTACGCCCAGTACATCGGTGCGGTGGGTGCGGCGCTGCTGGTCTCGGGACTTCTGGAGGAATAGGGATGGACCCAATGGAGGTCTTCAAGATCGAGGTCACAGGAGAGGAGGAGTTCGGGGCTAAAAAGTACCGGGAGCTGATCATGGACATCCTGCAGGATCTCGGCCTCATACGATC
>JAGOLL010000025.1:761-31845 GCA_017994055.1 Methanothrix sp. | reverse complement strand
TCATGAGCAGATCCGCGGCATAGGCTATGACCTCGGTATCGGTCTGGAGGGTGCAGGCATAGCCGTACATCTCCAGATACCAGCGGTTGGTGCCGTAGGAGGAGATCTCGCCGTTGTGCACTATGGAAGTATCCAGCAGGCTGAAAGGATGGGCTCCCCCCCACCAGGCCTGGGTGTTGGTGGGGAATCGGCCGTGCACCGTCCAGGTGTAAGCCTCATAGAGCCGGTCGAGCATAAAGTACCGACCGATCTCTTCCGGGTAGCCCACGCCCTTAAAGCAGCCCATGTTCTTGCCGGAAGAAAAGACATAGGCATTCTCTATTTTGGTGTTCACCTGCATGATCTTGGAGACGATATATTCCTCGTCGGTAAGGGCCTCTTCTTCTCCCCGTTTATGAGGAAGGAGGAAGTAGCGCCATACCAGAGGAGGATCGATCATCTTTGATTCATCCTCATGGGGAATCTCCTCATCGTAAACCACTTCGAACTTGTGGCAGAGGAGGGCCTCCAGCTCCGCTTTGGCCTCCAGCCGATCCTGCTTGCTCTTTCCTGTGAACATGAGATGGAAGGCGTAGTAGTCCTTGTATTGGGGGTAAATGCCGTAAGCGGCAAAACCTCCGCCCAGGCCGTTGCCTCGGACATGCATATTGGCTATGGCCTTCATCACTCCTGCGGCGTTGAAGCGCTCCCCACCCTGGTTCATGGCTCCAAAGATGGAGCAGGAGCAGATCTCTTTGCAGTAAAGCTCTCTTCTAATCCTTGGCATATTCCTCTCAAACTCCCTTCACCCTGGGCCTGGTCACCGACATTTCGGCTTTTCTCAGCTTTTCGGATTGCAGCTCTTCTCACTGACAGCTTCTCGCCGGCTTTGTTCAATCATATTTCGCCCGCCAGGAGCTGTGGCCTATAGTGGATTTCGATAAATGCTTTATATCTATTTAAGAAGCATTCATAATAATTATGATCGAGGCCAGTCGATAGAGACTCGTCTTTCATTCATCTCCACCAGGAATCTCTTCTTATTTAGATCAGGGCCAAGATAAATATAAAAGACGAGCCCGGAAGGGCTCTAGAGCAGGGGCAGGTACCTGTCCAGCTCCCACTGGGTGACATTGGTCCGGTAGGCATCCCACTCTGCCTTCTTATTTGCGATGAAGGCCTTGAAGGTGTGCTCGCCCAGGGCCTCGCGGATGAGCTTGCTTCCTTCTGCCAGCTCTATGGCATCATTGAGGCTGCCCGGCAGAGAGGTGATTCCCGCCTTCTTCCTTTCCTCATCGCTCATATGATAGATGTCTTCCTCCTGTGGTGCCGGCAGATCGTACTTGTTGGCGATGCCAGCCAGGCCAGCTGCCAGCATGACCGAGAAGGCCAGGTAGGGATTGGCGGCGGGATCGGGGCTTCTGAACTCCACCCTGGTGGCAGCCTCCTTTCCGGGCTTGTACATGGGAACTCTGACCAGAGCGGATCTGTTTCTTCTCGCCCAGCAGATATAGACCGGTGCCTCATAGCCGGGGACCAGGCGCTTGTAGGAGTTGACCCACTGGTTGGTGACGGCTGTGATCTCCGGGGCATGCTTGAGCAGCCCGGCGATGTAGCACTTGCCCTCGTCGGAGAGATGGTAGGCGTCTCCGGCATCGAACATGACATTTCTCTTGCCCGCGAATAGGGATTGATGCACATGCATACCGCTGCCGTTCTGGCCGAATATTGGTTTGGGCATGAAGCTGGCGTGATAGCCGTACCTTCTGGCGATCTCCTTGACTGTGACCTTGTAGGTCATGACCGTATCGGCCATGGACAGTGCATCTTTGTAGCGCAGATCGATCTCATGCTGGGATGGAGCAACCTCATGGTGGCTGTATTCTACATCTATGCCCATGGAGTCCAGAGCCAGGATGGTGTCCCGCCGCAGATCAGAGGCATTGTCCGCCGTGGTCAGGTCGAAGTATCCTCCGCTGTCCAGTATCTCCGTGCTGTGCTCGGTTTTGAAATAGAAGAACTCCAGCTCAGGGCCGACCAGGAAGCTGTAGCCTTTATCCTTGAGACGGGCCAGGTTTCTCTTCAGGACGTATCTGGGATCTCCCTCGTAGGGGCTGCCGTCGGGATTCTGGATGTCGCAGAACATCCTGGCTACAGAGTTTTCCTGCTGCCTCCAGGGAATGAGCTGGAAGGTGGTGGGATCGGGCTTGGCCACCATATCCGATTCGTGGATGCGGGCAAAGCCCTGGATGGAGGAGCCGTCGAAGCCCATGCCCTCGGAGAATGCTCCCTCCAGCTCGGAGGGATTGATGGCGAAGCTCTTGGGAACACCCAGGATATCAGTAAACCAAATTCGGACAAATCTAACATTGTATTTGTCTATTGCCTCAAAGACCTCATCTTTTGTCTTTATATCTAGGGCCATTTTAATTTAGCCTCCTTAAAGCACAAAGTCTTCGGTCCGAATTTATATGTATTTGAGATCCATTCCTAATAGTTATGAGAATTTATGATCGCCAAATTGATCCTCACAGGAATGGGCCAGGACAGCCATGCTGTAAAGAGGCGGAAAAACTGGTGAAGGAGAAAAAATTTTAGGAAAATGGGTGCAGCAGAAATCTCAGCTCGTGCTATTAAACTGCATCATCCTTTCGGGCTGCGGATCCGATCCCCCTTTCGCCATCTCCAGGTTCTTCTGGAACTGCCAGTTGGAGGGCTCAATTGCCGCAGCTCTCTCAAAGCAGCTTACGGCCTCGTTCCTGGAGCCAAGCTCCATCAGAGCCAGCCCTTTCTCATTCCAGGCATCGGCATTGTTGACATTGAGCTCCAGTGCCCGGCTCAGGGATGATACCGACTCATTGAATCTCTTCATATCTTTATAGACCAGACCCTGTCGATACCAGGCCACATCCAGAGAAGGATTCAGTGCTGTGGCCTGGCCATAGGACTGCAAAGCCTCATCATAGCTTTCTCCAGCCTCCAGTATGATACCCATATTGAAATGGTAATTGGCATTGCCGGGATTGATCTCTATGGCTCTCTTAATAGAATCCAGCGCATCCTCATGCTGGCTTAATCCTCCAGAGAGGAGCAGAGCCCGATCGTTGTAGGCCTGAGCATTACCCGGATCTATGCGAGTTATCTGATCAAAGCTGTCCACCGCCTCAAGATATCGCTTCATATCCTTGAGCAGGTTGGCCTTGAAGCTCCAGGCCCAGGCGTCATCCGGATTTAAAGCCAAATATTCATCAATGTCGTCCAGGGCCAGGTTGCTTGACCCGTTCTGATAATCGCTTAGCGCCTGAGCCTGCCAGTTGCTGGCCTCCTGACCGGATGCATAGGGCATTGCAGCCAGGCAGAATACCAGGAGGAGGAATGATATAGACTTCATGCATTCTAATGTATTGCATGAAGTGGATATAGATTTCGCTCGAGGTCCGAAGGATTGAATATTCCGATTACCGATTCTCAAATTAAATATTATGAAATTAAAATAATTCCGAAGATCGTCTAGACGATCCTCGCCGCCTCTTCTGCGGTATAGCCCAAATGAACCACGGAGCAAAGCTTTTTGACCAAGAGGGTGGGATTTTCCGCCTGGAAGATATTCCTGCCGAAGGCAACGCCGCCTCCTCCCACTGCTATGGCATCATAGACCATCTGAAGCAGGTCCATTTCTGTGTCCACCTTTGGGCCTCCGGCGATCACTACCGGCACGCTGCATCCCTTAACCACTTCGTGGAAGGTATCCGGTGATCCTGTGTAGTTGGTCTTGATGATATCCGCTCCCAGCTCTGAGCCTATTCGGGCGGCCAGCTTGACATACTCCACGCCGTGCTCGCTTTTAACCTTCGAGCCGCGGGGATACATCATGGCTATGAGCGGCATCCCCCACAGATCGCAGGTGCGGGCCACTCTGCCCAGGTCATGCAGCATCTCCGCCTCATCCTCGGCGCCCACGTTGACATGAATGCTCACCGCATCCGCGCCCACTCTTATAGCATCCTCCACCTCGGTTACCAGAACCTTGTGGTTGGGATCGGGGCCGAGGGAGCTTGATGCCGAGAGATGAATTATCAGTCCGATATCACGGCCGTAGCCCCGATGGCCGTGCAGGGGCAGCCCCATATGTCCTAAAACTGCATTGGCTCCTCCCTCTGCCACCTTATCCACAGTGGTGGGAAGGTCGGTGATGCCGGCGATGGGGCCCACGGATATGCCGTGATCCATGGGTACAATGACCGTCCTGTGTGTCCTGCGATCCAGAATGCGTTCCAGTCGGATCGCCTTTCCGATTTTGCTCATGGCAGCAGCCTTGTCAGGATGCAAATTAAAGATAATGGTTGAAATAGAGAATTTCAGCTGTCTCTGCCCCATTTCCAGCTACATTATACCTTAGGTTATCTCTACCCTATTGCCCTGCATCTTTGGTGAAGTCTCTCGACCCAAGCCTCGATCGAGGTAAAGCAATGTGGCCAGGGTATAGAAATAAGGCAGAGATACAAGCCCGAGCAGGGGGCCGATGACGGGTACAGAGTGGAGCACTGCGCTGATAGCCAGGGAGGCCAGCACCACTATCACGCAGTCGGAGAGATTTGCCTCCACAAATCTATAGCTGGCTTTCAGAGCCTCCAAGCCGGAGCTTCCATCGATCATGACCACCTGGATTATGAAGTAAAAGGTGAAACTGAGAATCAATCCCGGTATGAAGAAGAGGGCATATCCGAGTGCAATCATTATTCCCGCCAGTATGGAGGTTAGGACCAGAGGCTCCAGATTGTTCATGGTGCTCGTCCAGGCAGAAGATAGGTCCGCTGGATCACCCATAGACGCCTGGCGGATCATCTCTATGCTCGCACCCTCTGCCAGAAAGATTAGAACCGCCATCAATACCGCAAACAGCAATAGAGAGGCCAAAAAGGAGAGCGCCAGAAAGCCGCCGTCGGCAAATATGGCCATCAGCCCCAGGTAGCCGACAAAGATCAGCATTCCCAGGACCAATGCAGATACGGGAACGAGGGAGGGAACGATCAGGATGGGATTGTGGCGATAGATCTCCAGGGCTTCTGAAAAGATCTCACCCAGATCCCGGTTTCCGGCTTTATTCTCTCTTCCCGCCACCGGCTCTATGGTGAGAATGCCAGATCCAGAGTCAGATTGAGAGATGGCGTTTTTGTCCGGTTGAGCTTTCTCTGTGTCTTCAGATTTCACTGAATTTCCCCTGGATACTACTTCTGCTTAAGATCTATTTCAAATTTTGCAGAACATGAAGAGATTAGTTGCGCCGCATTGCGGCAGTGAATGTCTTTCGCCGGCAAAAAACAGAGCTGTCGTTGGTCAATTGAGGAAGCTATTAAATATCTTCAGATGACAGATAACTCATGGGGATCAGATGAAGAGATTTGCTTTAATAGCGGCCATAATTCTTGCCGGCTGCCTTCCCATTCTGGGGGCAGGAATGGATCTCATCCTGCCTGTTGAAGGTGTAGGAACGGTATCTGTACCCGCGGATGCTACCACCATAATCGTATCTGCGTCCAGCAGCACCGGAAATATGAGCCTGGACCAGGAGGCGGTCCGGACAACTATGGAAAGAGCAATTGAGGCTCTGAAGGCGGCAGGGGTCAAAGATGATGAGATCACCAGGGAGGATTCAGCCGCTCTCTCCAGCGCTTCGTCGCGAAGCACTATCTGTCATACCGTAAACAATATTACAATATGCGATAACAGCAGCCTGCAGGCCACGGCACTGGATCAATCGGCTATGATAAAGCTCAACAGCACAGAAAAGGCCAGGATCGATGAGCTGTTGGATGCAGCGGAATCCGCCGGGGCAAGGGCTTATGTGGCAGGCTATGGACTGTTTAATTCCTCTGCGGCTGAATCCCAGGCCAGGGCGAAGGCTGTGGCCAATGCCAGGGCCAATGCGGAGGAGATTGCTTCCTCTGAGGGACTGCGTCTGGGCCAGGTTCTGGATATCTCCGATTATGGGTATCCTGAAGAGGTCTATGGCGGCTTGTTCGGATCGGCCAGCAAAGACCTGGTGGAAGTTACATCCTATGTCGTGGTGACTTACGAGATGGAGATGTAGTCCGCAGGGGATATCCATTTTTTCCTGATCCTGGGGATCAGCCAAAGGCCAGGGGAATAATCTTTAAGGCATTTCGGAGTGCTTGCTCTGTTGGGGATTGCTATGAAATTAGATGGAACTTTAATTCTGGGGATTGTACTCATTGTCTTAACCGCCTCTCCTAGTCTGTGCCAGGATGACAATATCTCCAAGATAATCGTGCAGGGTGAGGGCAGGGCAACTGCCCCAGCGGACAGGATTACTGTGGTGCTCGGCGTTGAGGTCGGCAATCCCAGCGCCGCCAAGGCCGACTCTGAGAATGCCCGGCTGATGAATGAGACCATTGCCGCATTGCTCTCTGCGGGTGTGGCGGAGAGCGAGATTCAGACCAGCAGCTACAGTTTGAGCACTTCTCAAGCAGAAGAGCCTTTCCGCTCAGAGACCGCTGCGGATGCTCCTGAATTCATAGCTACAAATATGGTCAGATTCAATCTGAACCTTACCCGGGATGTGGGAGGTGTGCTGGATGCTGCTTTATCATCCGGATCAAATCGCATTCAAGAGATCTCCTTTGATCTCATTGACCCTCGTCCGCAGAGAGATCTGGCCTTGACCCGGGCCATTGAGGACGCCGGACGGAAGGCGGAGACGGCTGCCAGAGCCGCAGGAGTGAGCCTGGGCAGAATCCTTGAGATCTCCGAAGGCTATGGATATGTAGCTGCCCAATCCAGGAGCATGGCCTTTGACCCTGCTACATCCATCAGGGCTGGAGACATGGAGGTGACAGCCAGCGTGACTATCACCTATGAGATTGCCTAGAAAGTCCTCCTGGAATCTCTCTCAAATGGCCGGATCAGATATACATGGGCTCCGGAGGTCCGGAGACCCGGTTGGTCTGGCCTTCTCCAAAAACCTCCTGGAACTTCCAGACCACATATAGCTCGCATTTGAAGTTCTCACGGATTACCTCCATCAGCTTGTTCTTGCTCAGAGCATCATAGTAGATCTCCCGCACGAACCTTATGCTGCGCATATCGCCTCCGCCAGGCTCCATCTCAAAGCTGGATTCCCGGAAGAGCAGATCATAGCGCATATTCCATATCAGCCTCTCTCTTTCCTTAGGAGGCATGGACAGCAGTGCCTGATGGTGCTGGTCGGCCAGCTTTATCCGGCTGAAGACCACAACCATATCTTCATGGCCCTTGGGCTGAATCACAGAAAGATGACGTCCGGATTTGGCAGGATACTCAGCAGCTATCTGAAAGTAGAGGTTCTCTTCCACTATCTGCTCTTTGAACAGCCCTTCTTCGGTGAGCCAGGCTACGATCTTGTCCCGGGTCTCTTCTATCTCCTTGCTTGACATTTTTATCCTCACCACATTCCAGCTCTGGATATGACTCCTCCGGTTTAATATTATGCTCTTGATGGAGAGACGAATCTCTGAATCTTAGGTCATAGGACTTCTTGATGGAGGATGCCGGCTGCAATAGACAATAAAAAAGCAGTCGATTCAAGATGTAGGGAAAAGAACAGAGAGCGCAGTAAAAGGAGAGGGAAATAGAGAACGCCGCAAAAATGGCCTAGAGCAGAGAACTCAGGAGAATTGGCTGTGAGGTTTTGGCAGGCCAAGCACCGATCCACGATGCCCCTTTGGGGAACCACCCACTGAAGTGAGGGTCTTGAGCCTGCCTCTCGCCATCACACAAGCAACGACGAGACAGCACTGGAATTCAAGCACAGCGCCCGTCTTACGGGGACATGTCATCGGTGATGAGATGCCTGCTCTCGTCTCGCCTGCACACAAGCTATTCCTGCCGCACTCACTTAAGAACTGTATGAGGTGTATCAATCTCTTTCCGAAGACTTCGCATGGTGCAAAGCGCTCCTCATTAACTACATAGTTATCTATAGGAGCTTAATCGGCTACAGCTTTATCTTGCGGCATATATCCTGATGTCTTTGATCGTATAAATATTCTTCGAAACAGGTTTATTATAAAAATACTTTTAATAGATAGGGTGTGGCTGATAGCAGTTTGATTTGCGCCCTCTTTGAGGCTGGAGCTATTGCTGGCGGCCTTTTTATCCATCATTTTCTTCCTTGATTTAAGCGGGATTGCAGCGGTGCAAGAGAGAGTCGCGAATTCTCTGGTCAAAATTTAACCGCTGTGGCTCAGAAATTGGATTATTTTTAAATTTTATACGAAAGCAGAGCTTTTAAAAATTTAAAATATATTCACTATGATTATTATTAAGATTACTTATTATATGTCCAATCTTTTGAAAAAATTTATATATCAAATGCCGATCTATTCTAAAATACTACTATTAATCAGAGAACTGTCAGAAGGAGATATGAAAATGAACAAGCAATTGCTTTCCGGAGCTTTTGTCGCCCTTGCCCTTCTAATTTTAAGCGGAAGCCTGGTGCAGGGAGCAGAGGCTATAGGTGTCGCCATAACGAGCGTCAATTTTGCCGCCCCATCCCCGGAAAAAGAGAATCTGGAAGGGGAATGGGTGGAGATCACCAATAAGGACACAGCGCCCCAGAGCCTGACCGGCTGGACCCTGGAGGACGAGGGCAACCATACCTACACCTTCCCTGAGTTCAGCCTCAATGCCGGGGCATCGGTCAAGGTCCATACCGGAGAGGGATCCGACACCTCCCGGGATCTCTACTGGGACCGCAGCACATCAGTATGGAACAATGGCGGCGATGTGGCCACATTGAAGGATGCCTCAGGAAACCTGGTTTCTTCCTATGCCGGAGGAGCTGAAGAGGCTTAATTTGATCTCTTTTTGCAGAAAACGCTTCTATCCTTTCATCTTTCTTTTTTTGATCCGGCCTCTCGCAGAGCGCAAGGCAGAAATTCCCGCTGTGCATGGGAAAAAATGGTGTATTTGCATGAATCTGGAAGAGATGTCCGGCGTATTGAAGGCCTCCCTGGGCCTTAGCGAAAATGTGGTGGGAGTAAAGCTGTTTAATAGCGAATCCGATATCCCCAAAGATATTGGGCTGATGGAAAAGCCCATCAATTACTGCTCCATGGTCCAGAGAGCAAGAAAGGAAGGAAAGAGCTTCTTGGCCCGACCGGACCATCACGCCTGCAAAGGAGGAGCCTCGGGATTGGGGCTGGTGGCCTGTCCGGAGAACATAGCCTCTGGCGCTCTTTACTTCAATAAGCTGCATAAGTGCGAGACCCCGGATGTGGGCGTTAGCATCGCCACAAACATGCCCCGTATCCTTCCCGGCAGAACCATAGCCACATATGTGGCACCCCTGGACAAGATGGTCATGAATCCAGATGTGGTTATATTTGTGGGCAAGCCCCTCGCTGCCCGCAGGATTGTGCAGGCGGTGATGTACAAGAAGGGAGGGCGAGCCAGCTTCAGCACGGCGGGAATCCAGTCATTTTGCGTGGATGCCACCACCTCCCCTTACTTGAAAGGAGAGGTCAACGTCTCAATGGGATGCGATGGCGGCGCCAGAAACTCCGGCCTGGAGGATGACTTTGTGGTGGTGGGAATTCCCTTTTCCATGATGGAGGATATCTGCACCGTCCTCAAGAACAATTATGAGGGCTGGGACAATTTCATGAGAGGATGAAGGCTGGATCGGATCCGCTTAGCCTCTCCTCTCTGCCCTACCCGTTCTGCCCTATGCTTTCCGCATTGCAGGAGGAATCAGGGCAGAATAAGATCTTTTTTCCTGCACCTTATACGCTCAATCTCTTGAGGGCAGCCATGCTTCCTAGGGAGAAGAGCAGAAGAAAGCCGGCCATGGCCAGAAGAGATGCCCAGGGAAAGCAGTCTCCCAGAGCGGCGGCCCGCAGGCAGATGCTGCAGTGGGTCAGTGGAAGGAGATACAAGGCCGTTTTAAGGGCTATTGGAACCTGGCTCAAGGAGAAGAACGTCCCTCCCAGAAAGGTCATGGGAAGCAGTATCAAGCTGCTGAATGTGGCCATATCCTCATGGGTGCCGGCCAACAGAGCAGCGAAAACTCCCAAGAAGGAAAATAATAAGCAGGTGAAGATAAGGCTGAGGGCAAATAGCAGGCTGATATCGAGCCTCGGAGCTATGAGCATTGCTACCAGAAGAAAGGCAATTGAGCTGACCAGACCCCTATAAACTCCAATCAGGGCCTTTCCTGTGAGCAATGAGATGGGGCTGATGGGAGCCATCAGGCATTCATCAAAGCTCTTGAAGAACAGCCGATCTGTATTCAGCCTGGTTCCGGCTCCATTAAAGCTGGTGGTCATGGCGGTGAGAGCGATTATGCCAGGGACAACGAACTCCAGGTAGCTGGTTCCATTGACGCTGATGCCGCGACCAAGCCCATACCCAAAGGCCATGAGATAGAGCAGGGGGCTCAAGAGGGTGGTTAGAAGATACTTGGCAAAGCGACGCCGGAGCATCATCATATCCGACCACACTATGGTGTAGGCATCCATTACTCCTCCGCAACCCTTCGTCCGGTCAGTTCGATGAATACATCCTCCAGGCTCGACTGGCGGATAACCACCCCATCAGCAGCAGCTTTAGTCTCCAGGACGAATCTGGAGGCAGCCTCTCTGTCCGGAAAATAGCGGTAACTGGTGCGGCCCTCCTGCTTGCTCTCCACTGCAATGGTACCCAGGCGGCGGCGCAGCTCTTCCGGAGATCCAATGGCCATGGATCTGCCTTGATGGATTATCCCGGCACGATGGCATAGTGCCTCTGCCTCGTCTATGTAGTGGGTGGTCAAGAAGACAGTAGAGCCTTCCGAATTCATGCCCCGGATCAGATCCCAAACTCTTCTTCTGCTCTGGGCATCCAGGCCCACTGTCGGCTCATCCAGGAAGAGGAGCTTAGGCCTGTGAATAAGGGCGCGGGCGATCATTGTCCTCCTTTTCATGCCTCCTGAGATCTTATCTATGAGCTGATCGGCCTGCTCGGACATATCAACGAAATCCAGTAGCTCATCGATTCGCCTGCATCTTTCTGATTTTGATAGATGGTGCAGACGGGCATGAAAATCCAGGTTCTCTTTCACCGTCAGCTCCCGGTTGAGGCTGAGATGCTGCTGTACCACTCCGAAAAGGGACTTGACCCTGTCAGGCTCTTTGACCACATCAAAGCCGTTGATCATGGCACGGCCTGCAGTCGGCTTGGTCAGGGTGGTCAAGATGCGAATGGCGGTGCTCTTGCCTGCTCCGTTGGGCCCTAAAAAGCCGAATACTTCGCCCTCTTGTACCTGCAGGCTCAGTCCGTCGATTACCCTCTTGCCGGAATATTCTTTGGTCAGGGCTATTATTTCAACAGCGCTATTCATATAACGGATAAGATCATTGGCTGGCCTCTGCGGTTGATGCCCAGCCCTCGCCTTTGGCTTGGCTCAGGCTTCTCTTCTGACATCTCTCGCATATGCCTTTCAAGTCCAGGCTGGAGCCGACTATGGTGAAATTGGCCTCGCCGGAAATCCTGGCTATCAATTCCGGCATGATCGGATCCATCCAATCTCTTATGTTGCCGCATTTCAGACAGAGAAGATGGGCATGGGGCTCTATGTTGGGATCATATCTGGTCTTGCTTTTGGGCATATTCAATTCCTGGATCAAGCCGGAATCTCTCAAGATCTTAATCGTGGTATAGATAGTGGCCAAGCTGACCGTGGGATGCTCCTTCTTTACCTCTTGATAGGCCCTCTGGGCTGTGGGATGCTGGTGGCTGTTCAGTATATATTTGCTGATGGCTATTCTCTGGGGAGTGGCTCGATAGCCACTATTGCGGAAGGTCTTGATTATCGAAGATTCCAGGTTCTCTGAACTGATCATAGCGTTTCTTATCTAATAATTACTCTTAAATAAACCTATGCAATGTATGAATAAAATGAAGGAATGCTCAAAGAGGTCTTCTTGATTCCTGTCGGGAGCGCCTGGATTCAGATGCAAGGAAATCGGTTCCTTGCATCTTGATATTTAAATGGAGAAGACCGATCCTCATGCAGTTGCCAGCGGAAGAGTCGAGCCAAATCATCCTGATGATTAATTCTGGAAAACATGCAGCCGAGGATCAGATTCAAATCATGGTCCCGCCAATAATGGGATCAAGCTGCAAGTTTGCAGGGCTGGAAGATTTGATCGGTGATCAGGTCGTCATCCCCTGGCGGACGAGAAGACTGATGCCACCAGGAGACGAGCCGAGACATGGTCTGCGAAGATTGGTGGTCTGCCAAAAAAAGCTATGAAGCTAAAGGAAGCTAAGAAATAGGTGATCTAAATGGCTGAAAAGAAACTATACTCCCTCCCCGAACTGCCCTATGCCTACAATGCCCTGGAGCCCTTCATATCCGAGGCTCAGCTAAAGCTGCATCACGACAAGCATCATGCTGCCTATGTAAATGGCGCTAATGCCATACTGGATAGGCTGGATAAAGCCCGCCAGGCCGGATCGGATCTGGACATGAAGGCTACGCTAAAGGAGCTCTCCTTTCAGGCGGGAGGCCATGTGCTGCACAGCCTCTTCTGGTCCAATCTTGCTCCCGCTGCCAAGACGGCTAAGGAGCCCGGCGGCATTTTGGCAGATGTGCTGAACAAGGAGTTCGGATCATTCGAACGGTTCAAGAAGGAGTTTACCACTGCTGCCGCCAGCACCGAGGGCTCGGGCTGGGCTGCTCTGGCCTGGTGCGGCATGACCGGCAGGCCGATGATCATGCAGATCGAGAAGCATAATGTGAACGTCTATCCCATGTTTCGCATCCTCATGGTAGTGGATGTCTGGGAGCATGCCTACTATCTGGACTACAAGAACGAGAGGCCCAAGTTCATAGAGGCCTTCTGGAATATAGTGAACTGGGATGAGGTCAACCGCAGGCTGGAGGCGATAATCAAATAGATTTATTTTTTAAATTTTTTGTAGATAATAACTTGAATGCCAGTACAGAATTCTGGCAGGGCATTTCGGTAGCTTTAGCGATTTGTCTAGAATCTTTGGAAAAGGAGCCCCTCCTCTGGAGCCCTGACATCTGGCAATGCGTAATCTTCATGCTGCCTAATCCAAGAGCCCTTAAAAACCGCCCGATTTTTGCACCTCGAAATCCCCTTTCAGAGACATGCTCGATTTGATGGCGCTATTTCCCATCCCCTGCCGGGAGGTCGAGGTATTGTAGAAGCTCTTGGCCGCTGCTTGAGAGCTGCTGCTGGCGTCCTCTGAGCCTAGATTCGAGCCGCTGGGGATCTCTGATCCTTTTATAGCGGTTGGTGCAAGAGCGCTTGCGTTTGCGGCTGAAGCATTGAGCGTTGTCGTGTTGGCTGTCCCGTTTTGAGCTATGGAGCCTGAGAGCAAGCTGTCCTTGCTCGTGGAGTTCGAGAGCGGATTAACCGACAGAGATCGCTCCAGTCTCGAGCCGGGTGACATTGCCTTGACATTTCCGGTGTTGATGAACTCTCCGTCCTCATCCTCCATGGAGTTGCTGTAGGATTCTGCGTCGCTTCGCAGCTCAGCTATCCTGGCCTCTATGTTCTTGGTATCGATTCCAAATCCACCTGTTACAGGTCTTGCCGATCCTGTAATGGTCACCGAGTCCGAGTGGCTCAGGTCCACAGCCGAAAAGATCACTGCTGCTGATCCAAGGATGAATAATAAGGCCAATGCAGTCTTCATAATCCCCCACCTTTATGCTACAGGGCATTAATTATGTCCAGAATCTGATTTTAACCTTTCTATTCCGTTCATGAGATGATATCCATCAAGCTTATCCTGAAGAGGATATGCTCCGTATCGCTTTAGCGAATAAGCCCTTGGCCGGATTTGATCGTCCTCTCGACGAAATCTGCAGCCATTAACTTGATTAATGATTAAAGATCAGATATTATCATGTCTTCAAAATCACAAGAGTTCCAAGAGCAAAAGTGGGAGCCGGACGAATCAAAGAACCTTGTTTTTTATTCAAGATACAAGAAGGATGGATCTTATGGGCTCACAAACATGGCTCCCGGCTTTCCGTTAAAGGTTAATGATATGGTTATTCGCACTTCAGAGGCGCTTTATCAAGCCATGAAATTCCCGGATCTGAAAGAAGTGCAGATGGATATAATCGGGCAAAGGTATGCAGGTAGGGCCATAGAAAGGAGCAGATATTATGATAGCCTTAATAATAAGCGCACCGACTGGGATGAGATTAAAGTCGATGTTATGCGCTGGTGCCTGCATATCAAGCTTGCGCAAAACTGGGATAAGTTTAGCCACTTGCTTTTCCGAACTGGTGAGCTCACTCTTATCGAGGGTTCGCCTGACGACCGTTTTTGGGGTGCTGTAAAGTTCGACAAGAAGCAGAAGACGCGTGAAGGTGTGAATATGCTGGGCCGTTTGCTGATGGAGTTGAGACAAGAGATCGGAGAAGATCTGAAAAAAGATGGCCCCGGCAATTCGCTTCTTATCGTGAATCCGCCTGCCATCACCAACTTCCGTCTCAACGGCAGGATGATTGAGACAATAGATGCAGGAGCAAAAAAGGGTGGCCTGTGAGTGTAATGAGCCATCAGGATCTGATCGCCCTGGCGATCAGCGGCGCCACAGAGACAGTGCTCACTGCCTTGTCCAGAGTATCCGTGGCCAGGATTGTCTCCACCCCGGAGCGATAGAGCTTTAGAACTGCCGATCCGGTCAGGACCGGATGCACCGCTGCCAGATAGACCCGCTTTGCTCCCTGCCGGCGCAGCATGGTGATGGCTGTGGCCATGGTTCCGCCCGTGGCGATCATGTCGTCGAATATGACCACATCCCGTCCCGCCACAGCCACATCCTGAGGGGCCATGGAAACCTCCGTCCCGGATAGGCGGGTCTTCTGAAGAAAGTCGCAATCGCATCCCAGTGCCCTGGCCGCAGTCCGGGCCATATTCATGGCTCCCTTATCCGGGGATATGACCACGGGATCATGCAGGCCCATACCCGCAATCCGCTCTGCTAAAAGCGTCGTAGCATCCAGGCTCTCCGCCGGGCAGTGGAAGTGCATCATAATGGAGGGTGCATGGATGTTGATCAGAAAGACGCTGCCCTCCTTGAGGAAGGGATTTAGAGCTGTGGCCACAGCCCGGGCGGTCATGGGCTCTCCCGGCTGGAAGATTTTGTCCTGACGGGCATAGCCGAAGTAGGGCATTACCAGCTTGACCGGCCGCCCCTGGCAGATGTCCAGAAGCTGCAACAGATAGACCAGATCCTGGTCCGTGGGTGTGGACTGGATTATGATTACATTGTCATCCAGCTCGCTTTGAATCTGGGAGTACGACTCCCCATCCGGAAATGTTCTGTAATCGCAAAGAGCAAGTGTCTCGTTTAAGTCTGCCGCCACCCGGCCAGCCAGAAGCTGGGAGGCAGGCCCTCCAATAATCACCATAAAATCACCTTCAGTTCAATTTCCATCAGCTTCCAACTACCTTCATCTGCAGCTTGACCGTGGGGGTAACGATGGAGCCCACAGAGCGCACATCCCGGTCCAGTTCAACATCCTTTAGCAGCTGGAAGATGTTTCCAGCCAGCATCAGAGAGCGAATGGGCCTGGCCTCTTCTCCTGGTGAGATAGCAAAGGCATTTCTTGCCTCCACCGAGAAGTCCCCGGAGATGGGATTGGCTGTATGGGCGCCGATGAGACCTGATACCAAATAACCCCTCGAATCCTCCTGGAGATTGTGACTCTGAGGGGAGCTGAGGACGAAATTTCTCGCTCCTACCCGTGGAACGCCGGTATAGCCGGAGCGCACGGCATTTCCTGTGGAATGCACTCCCTCTTTCCCCGCTGCATAGCTGTCATAGAGATAGCCCTGCAGGATGCCTCCATCCACCAGCACCGTCCGCTGGGATGGCACGCCCTCGCCGTCGAAGGCCGAGCTGTCTATTCCCCCGGCAAGCAGTCCGTCATCGATAATTGTCAGATCTCCCGAGGCTACAGCATCCCCCTTCCGGCCGGCCAGGGAGGACCGACCCTTCTGAATGTTATCCGCCAGGATGGCGGGAATCAGGGTGTTCTCCAGAAGCTCAGCTGCTGCCTGGGGCCGCAGCAGAACCACAGAGCTGCCGCTCTCGGCCTTGCCCCCACCCAGGGAGGAGCAAGCCAGCCGGGCAGCGCTTCTTCCGACCTCTTCCAGAGAGGCAACCATGCTCCGTGATATAATAAAATCAGAACCCGTGGCCACATCCGCTCCCCGAGCTATGGCCTCCAGAGAGGCGTGCATGAGCGTCCCCGTCTCCTCTCGCTCCAGGCCACTGGAGTTGATAATAAAGCTTGAGCCGCTGATGCAGGCCAAGCTCCCCGAGACCGGCTCGGCACCGGGAACATTAGAGCAGCCTTCAATCAGGCTCTCCGCCAGCTCCAGGCATTCCTCCGCTCCTGCATCTGCCAGACGGGCGTCGAAGATCCCCTCCGGCTTTATCGCCCTCTCCGGTATTGGAAAGCCGCGCCAGTCCGGGTCCGGGCCGCGGGCCCTTGCCGATTGGACCGCACTCCTGGCTACGGAAGAGAGCTGGGACATATCGCTGCTGCTTGAAAATCCCACCGCTCCAGACACCACTGCTCTCAATCCCAGGCCGCGATGCAGGCTATGGCTGGCCAGCTCCACCTGAGACCGGCGCAAATCGATGTCATAGGACAGAGAGGCTATGCCAAAAACCTCGGCCTCCTCCGCCCCGGCCTTGGCCGCCAGGGTCAGCAGATCATGAGCATGGGGCAGAAGGCTATCCGATATATCTGAGATCCTCATCCCCGCCCGCCTCATAGGGTGCCTGAGCCCTCTCCATCTCCTGCAGCTTGCCTATGATCTTCTCCATCTCCTTGGCCCTCTCCTCCAGGGCGGCTAGGCTGACCTCGATGCCCAGGATGCGGCATAAAATCCGCAGCACCTCCGAGGCAGCCTTGGGATCGACCAGATAGCCGGAGGTTACGCCCATGAGGCAGATTGCCTCCATGTCCCGCAGGGCTCCCATCCCCAGCAAGAGCCCGGAGACGCCGATTATGCCTCCTCCCGGCTCATTTTCATGAAATAGGACCCCCTTCTCCTTCATCTCCTCCACCAGAGAAAGGCTGCTGACAGCTCCCATGACCGTGGGCTTGTCCACGAACTGGCCCGTTCCATAGCCTCCCAGGGCATAGATCCTCCTCACATGATAGCTCTCTGCTATGTCCAGGAATATGCCGCACAGCTCGTAATGCCCCTCGTTGGTGGCGCTCTGGTAGTCTCCAATGATGATAAGCAGATCTGGCTCGCCGTCCTTGCCCCGGTAGGCATAGATCTCATTTCGCACCTGCCGGATGGTGCCGTCGCTATTGACCATGACCTGAGGCGGGAAGTGGGGCGAGTAGATCTCCATGATCTTTTCCGCATCCAGCTCCTCTACCATGTGGTCCGCTACCAGCTTTCCCACATGGCCCACCCCCGGCAGCCCCTCCACTAAGATGGGGTCTTTCAATTCTACCTCTTTTATCCGGACGACCATGGTCTCTTTCATGTCAGTTCTCCTTGTCCCAGAGCTCTCCTGTATTTGCCGTAAGGATCATCGGGAGAGAACCGGGGCGGCTTGGTCATGGCGGCCATCCCCCCGCAAGCGGGGCAGATCTGCCTTAAGGTGTATCGGCCGCAAGAGGTACACCGGAGGATCTTGGATCTCATGCTTCTCGAAGGAAGGTGCCCTCTCCGCCATGCTGCTCCGCATATTTGACCACAGCCTGGGCGGATTTCTTGAGAACAGACTCAGCGCTCTTGTAATCAGGAGCTGTTACGTGAATGCGATATCGCGGTGCTCCGATATAGGTGATGGCCACTGTAGCGCTCTTATCCTTTATCCGCCGGGCTTGCTTGAGAGCCTTCTTCACCACTTCAACCCCGTCAGGAGCGGGTGAGGTTATATCCACATAGCCGCTGATCTCCACCGAGGGCAGCTTGACATTATCCCTGGAGAGGCTCTCTAAGATCTTCACATCTTCCTCTGTAAGATCGAGATCTTCCAGGGCATCGCTGCCGCTGATGGCCGCCTCCTCCATGGCCAGATAGAGGCTGTCGTAAGAGGCCATCAGAGCATCGGCTACGCGCTTGACCTCAGCCGGTCTATCCTTGTAAGCCATCTCCAGCCATTTCCAGGCCTTCTGGTCCGCCTTCCATTCCTGGATCTTCTCTCGACGCTGATGCTCATTGACATCCTTGAGTGAGAGATCGATATGATGCCTGGATGTGTCTACATTCAGTACCTTGCAGACTATCTTCTGCCCCTCTCGGACATGGTCGCGAATGTATTTGATCCATCCGCTGGCCACCTCAGATATATGAATCAGGCCCTGCTTGCCGGAATACTCGTCCAATGAGACGAAGGCTCCGAAGTCCACGACCTGGGTCACAGTGCAGACGACTAGAGATCCGGGCTCTGGCCAGCCCTCACGTTGCATCGCAGATCACTCTAAGACTTCTACTATGGCGGTCTTGATTTCTGCCTTGCCCCCTGTGGGCTCGGCCAGAGTACGCCCACAGACCAGGCATTTGACCACGGTGGAAGCATGGGCGAAGATGACCTGCTCGTTTTCGCAGTCGTTGCACTTGACCTTCACAAACTTGGATGGCAGGCTTATCCCTCCACCAGATCGAACTTGCCGGCACGGAAGCCGGGACGGTTATGGGCCTTCTTGCAGGTGTTGCAGCGGTAGCGCAGGTTCAGCCTCTTGACCGGCTTGTCTCCTCCGGGAACCTTGGAGAACTTGCCCTGATTTCCTATTCCATTGGCCCGCTGCTTCTGCCTTGTAATATGCGTCAGGGAGGAAGCCCGGCCTTTTCTCACCCTCTCCACCGTCTGGGGGGTATGCTTTTTGCAGAACGGACAATAAGCGTTAAGCTTTTTTGGCATCTTCACTTTTTATCATCTCTCAAACTTCACTTGGCACGCTAATTTTTTGTTGCGCAGATTTCTGGCGTGAACGGCCGGGATCATGGCCACATCGTCCTTCCGGAGAAGGTAATTCGTCCCGTCAACACCCACGAACAGAGGAACACTATCCAGCAGCCGCACAACCTCGTATTCCCGGCATATATCTTTTTTGCCCGTTAAAGGCCTTTCGGTGCGAGAGACATGGGCCAGTATGGCCTCCCGGCCAGTGGCGATGGCCGAGAGCATCTGCCGGTAGATCTCTTCCTCCTCCTCTGTCATGCCGGGGAAGCTCTCTTCTCTGGATGCGGATCTGGCACTCCTCAGGGCCCGGCGGACGATCTTCTTTACTCTCTGGTCTATCAGCTTATTGACGCTGTTCTTCTCGCTCTTCAGTGTGTCCTGCAGGATCTGGGCCTCTACGCTGAAGGGGTCCTGCAGCGATGATAGCTCCTGGCCCAGGCCGGCCAGATAGATGCCGACCTGCTGGTAAAAATCCTTATCCAGATGCTGAAGCTCTGCTGATTTGCGCTCTTCCCGAAGCGCATTAGCCAGATCCATTCTGCCTCCCACCTAGCCCTGATGCAGGCCTGCCTTTTTGGGATCAAATAATATATAGACTTATCATCTCCGCTCTGCGGCGGGAGACCTTCAGAGAGCCAAATTTTTTACCCTCTCTCTTGCCGAGAGCGCCTCCGCCACCCCCCGGCACATGAGAAAGATGGCAATATGGGCAGGCAGCTCTTCCCGGCCCTCGGCCAGATTGTAGGACTCTCCCTTCATCTCGGTGCGGAAGGGCTTTATGATCTGGACCGGCACGGCCTCATCTCCGAAGACCAGGGCATCGTAAAGGGGATCGAAGTCCTCCATATCCCTGAGTGACAGTGGCGTCACCCGCAGACCGGAGCCACCGTGAAGGCTGCCGGGACAGCGGATCAGTCGGCGCACATCTGCCGTCACCGGCTCGTCCGTCTCGCCTCCCAGGACCTCCACAAACTGGTCTGCCAGATAATTGGTGATAACATGAGGCCAGATTCCCTGGAGGTTCTTCAGACTGTCCAGGTTTCCGGAACGAATATCGTCCAGTATCAGGTCGTTTTTTATGCGTTCATAAAATTCTATAGCCCGGGCTTTGCCGATACCCTTTATTTTGGTCAGCCGCTCCATTGCCGCTTTCTCATCCGCATTCCTAATCTCTTCAGCGAATCTCACAATGGCCTCATTGAATCTGCCGCCCCAGCCGGGAGAGTCTTTAGGCGGACATCTGAGGACCCGCACGCTGTCGTCCCCCACATCTCCCGATATCCTGACCTTAAAACTGAGCTTATCGATATCAAGACCCCGACCGGTTAAATAGTCCACTATCTCCCGGCGCTCGTCTCCCCCCAGATCAAACACCCTCGGATCGCGAATATGGATATGATAGCCTCTCCCTCCGGAAAATGCTATGCTGATCCTGTCCTCGGAAAAGCCGAAGTCCGAGGTGAGAAAGGCAAGGAGCTTGTCCGTCTCCTTCTTCACGGTCTCCAGCATTCCCCCATAGCTTCTGGGAGCATTCTTGAGGTGATCTGCGTCCAGGTCGAAGATGAGGTCTGCCCCCTTCCAGATCTTCTCCTTCATGGTCGGAGCGCCGGGCCTCTGGTAATAGGCAGCAGAGTGGTAGACATGCCTCGGAACCATGGCCCGCACATAGTCGACCAGCTCACCCCGAGAGAAGAAGGATTTGTGCCGACGCATGCCGGTGTCATCGAAGAATAGAAAGCCCCACTCTCGAAAGTCGAGTTCAGGCGGCGGCTCCAGGGAGGATTTCAGGTAATAGCCGCGAAAGCGAGAGACCAGGAGGCTCTGAGTGAGGGCATTCAATCGCACCAGCCTCCATAGACCTCAGGCCGGCGGTGGGAGAGGCAGGGGATCTGCGTGCGAAAGAGGTCCCGCCGGGATAGGTCGATGTCGGCAAGTATTGTCGTCTCCCCCGAGCCGGCCTCGGCCAGAATCTCCCCGTCCGCCTCCACGATCAGGGAGCCGCCTCCCTCCGCCCAGTTGCAGGCCAGGTGCGGCATCTGGTTCTCGATAGCCCTGGCCACGGCCAGAGCCCGCCACTGGCTGCGGCGAGAAGCGGGGAACTGGGCTGGAGTCGCCAGGATGTCGGCGCCCTGCAGGGCCAGGGATCTTGCCACCTCCGGAAAGCGCAGGTCATAGCAGATCTCCAACCCCATCAGTCCATATCTGGTATGAACGGGGGAGATACTGCTACCTCCTGAGAAGTGCTCTCTCTCCTCCCCAAAGGGATGGACCTTGGGGCGGAGCTCTAGACCATTCCGGTCCAGGCAGAATCCTAGATTCTGCCTGCCGGTGCGGATGGAGCCGATGATAAGGCAGTCGTGCTGCTCTGCCAGGAGCCGGAAGGGATCCAGAGTGTGGTATGGTGGGGTGTCTTGGGCTGATGGGCTGGCCTGGAGGGGGGGCTCATAGCAGAAGCCGGTCAGAAAGAGCTCGGGAAAGACTAGGATCTCCGCCTCCTGCTTGAGAGCTGAGCCAGCCAGATGCAGCGCCCTTTTAAGGTTATCCTCCGGTTGGCATGGAGCTATGCTTTGCTGGAGGCAAGCGGCTCGCATAATAAAATGTAGGGCAGGTTCGGGTATATTAAAGTAGAGATATCGCAGTGAAGGGGGAATTCTCAATAATAATGGCTGCAATATGGATTATCATCGATGATGCACAGCTGATCGGAAGAGGATATCATGTCAGAGATGAAGGAAGACAAATCGAAGAGCGATATCAGCCTTAAGGACTATCTGACCGAAGAAGAGCGAAGGAGGCTTGTTGCCAGCCTGCATCATGCCCTGGTATGGGTCGGAGTAAAAGAGCCACAGGAGTTGAATGTAGATAAAGACGATTTGAGCAGAGAGATCGAGAAGTTCCATCAAAAGGAGAGCGATCTTCCGCCTGAGGTTCATGCCAGCGGGAAGATTGAGCTCCACCGGCTCATCTGGAGGCTTATCAATGAAAAAGAGATCACTGAGCTGGAGAGGATACAAATTGAGGAGATCATAGAGATACTGCAAAAAAAGGAGAGGTCGGAGGAAGAGGATCTCAAAGAAGAGGCTCTCAGCTCGGAAAAAGCAAGAGCTCTTCACGATGAAGCAGCCGGCATAATAAGGTCTATTCTGGACTTAAAAGATGCCCTCAAGAAGAAAAGGCATGCAACGGCGCCGGTGGACGTGAATGAAGAGCTGATCCGTCAAAAGGTAAGCCAAGCTAAGAGATGGAATCAACTCATAGAGGAGATAAAAGGAGATAAGAGTTAGGATCGCAGGGTTTCTATAATATCCGAATTGCCTACCCAAATGAAAAGATTTTATAGGGACGGTAGCCATGCAGGGCCTCTGGCATTGAAAGGAATAGGAGAAAGAGATTTGATCCTCCTGGGACAAAAAAAGCGATAGGCATTATTGGATTCGAGAACGAATTAGATTGCTGATATGATGAAGTGCGATGTTCTGGTGATAGGGGCGGGGCCGGGAGGCTCTATGGCAGCCAAGACCGCAGCGGAGGCGGGGCTGGATGTTCTGCTCATCGAAAAGCGCCAGGAGATAGGCGAGCCGGTGAGATGCGCTGAGGGGATCGGCCTCAGATCCGAGCTGCATGAGCTTATCGATCCGGATCCTGCCTGGATATCCTCGCAGATAGAAGGAGCCAGGCTCCATTCTCCCGATGGCTCTGTCTTATCCTCCAAGGGCAGCGGCGGTGGAGGCTATGTTCTGGAGAGAAAGGAATTCGACCGCGGCCTGGCCGTGAGGGCAGCAGAATGCGGCGCAGAGGTACTGGTCAAAACCAGAGCAGTTGGCCTAACCAGGTCAGAGGGCAGGTCTCAGGTATCTGTTTTCTGCCGGGGTGAGCCTGCCAAGATCGAGGCCCTTCTGGTCATAGGCGCAGACGGGGTGGAGTCCAGGACGGCACAGTGGGCGGGAATGGATAGCAGGCTCTCAGCGGATGATATGATGGTCTGCGCCCAGTTTCTGGTCTCGGACTCGGAGCTTGATTCGGACTGCTGCGATTTCTTCTTCGGCAACAGCCTGGCACCGGGAGGATACATCTGGATCTTTCCCAAGGGCAGGGGCCTGGCCAATGTGGGAATCGGGCTGCAGGGATCCCGGTCCAGGCCGGGCCTGCCGCTCCGTCTTCTGGAGAGCTTTCTGGAGAGGAGGATGCCCGAGGCCAGGGTCCTGGAGATGGTATCAGGAGGGATTCCCACCTCAGCAACAATGAAAAGCATAACCTCGGATGGAATAATGCTTGTGGGAGACGCTGCCCACCAATCCGATCCTCTCACCGGAGGGGGCATAATAAGCTCCATGAGGGCGGGAGTCATGGCCGGGAAGGTAGCGGCAAAGGCAGTATCCTCGGGAGAGGCCAGCCAGCAGAGCCTGCAAGAGTATGAGGATATCTGGGGCTCATCCTGGGGCAGGCATCTGGACAGGAGGCTCAAGGCCAAGAGATTCTTCTCCAGCCTGTCCGATGACGACATCAACCGCCTGGCTGCATCTCTGCAAGGGCGGGACCTGTCCCGATTCAATCCCGCCGATATGCTCTGGTTTCTGGTCAAGCAGAATCCTCGGATGCTCTGGAGCATGAGAAAGCTGATGATCTGAAGATCTGTCGGCCTGGGCCAGATGGATGGCTTATTCGGTGTGCTCTTCAGTCGGCTTGGTGCCCGGGCAGGTCCCGGTATCAGGTCATAATTTAGGATTCAGCTCAAGGCGTGATGCGGGGCAGAGATGAGCTTAAGTATCATTGGATGATTTAATATTCAAGGGTGATTTTTTGTTGAGGATATTGATTGCTTTCTCAGTTTTATTCTGTCTCAGCCTGTCCGCCATGGCCGAGGACGGAAATGCCTCAGAGGACTGGTTTGTCAAGGGCAACGAGCTGCTGCTTCAGGGCCAGCTAGAGGAAGCTGCTGCTGCCTATGATCTATTCCTTCTCAATGATTCTGAAAATGTTGCAGCGCTCTCCAACAAGGCTGCTGCCTTGACTCTCATGGGCCGCTTTGAGGAGGCCATAGATCTCTGCGACCGGGCCCTTGAGATCAATTCCGAGTATGCCCTGGCCTGGAGCACAAAAGGAGATGCTCTGGCCGGTCTGGGCAAATTTGATGAGGCGGTCTCAGCCTATGATCGCGCCCTGGAGATCAACTCCGAGGTAGCAGTCACCTGGTTTAACAAGGGAGTTGCTCTGGGATATATGGGCCGATTTGATGAAGCGATCCTGGCTTACAATGAATCGCTGCGCATCAATCCGGATATGGCTGAAGCCTGGTATAATAAGGGCTCGACACTGGCCGGGCTGGGAAGATATGAGGATGCCATATCTGCATATGATGAGACCATCCGCATCAATCCTGGTCTGGCCGAGGCCTGGTCGGATAGAGGAATGTGCCTGGGGATTCTGGAGCGGTACGATGAGGCCATTGAGGCTTTTGACCAGGCCATAGAAATCAATCCCGATCTAGCCGAGGCCTGGTTCAACAAGGGCAAGGCTCTATATTATCAGGGCAAGCACGAAGAGGCCATATCTGCCCTTGATGAGGTGATAAAGATAGATCCGGAGCTGGAGCAGGCCTGGTACAGCAGGGCTGTGGCCTTGAACCAGAGCGGAAGGATGGAAGAGGCGCTGCAATCTCTGGATGAGGCTTTGGCCATCAATGACCAGAATGCTCAGGCCTGGGCTATGAGATCAGCCATGCTGCAATTGCTGGGCCAAGACGGGGAAGCGGAGCAGGCCATGGCCAGAGCCAGGGAGCTCGGATATGACGGATGATGCTGAAATGCATCATCTCTTCCTGTCTTGAAATTTTAAATTTTTATATATTTTTATGCCACGGAATTCTTGAGAGATCCTATTCCCTCAATCTCCACCTCGACGCTATCTCCCCTTTGCAGGGCCCCCACTCCCGGTGGCGTGCCTGTGGCAATTACATCACCCTGCTCCAGGGTCATCACCTGGGAAATGAACTGGACCAGTTGGGGCACGCTGAATATCAGGTCGGAGGTGTTGGAGTTCTGGACTGTGTGCCCGTTGACCCGGGTTGTGATACGGGCATTGGAAGGATCTATTCTGGCTATGCCCGGCCCGAAGGGGGCGAATGTATCAAAGCTCTTGGCCCGGGTCCACTGGCCGTCCTTTCTCTGCAGGTCCCGGGCGGTGACATCGTTAAAGCAGGTGTAGCCCAGGATGTAATTCTCCGCCTCTTCTGCCGGCACATCCCGGCAGCGTTTGCCCATAACCACGGCCAGCTCCCCCTCGTAGTCCAGCTGGTGGCTGGAGGGAGGATAGATGATCTGGCCGCCGGGAGGCAGGATGGCGGAAGGTGGCTTGAGGAAGAGTATGGGCTCCTCCGGAAGAGGCATATTAAGCTCCTGGGCATGCTGGACATAGTTGAGGCCAACGCAGACGATCTTGCTGGGCTGGCAGGGAGGCAGCAGAGTCACATCCTCCGGCCGGAGCACCTCGCCGCCGGAGATTATGCCGTGATCGGAGCTGTGCCATCCCCCTCTGGCTATGCCTTTATGCAGAAATCTGACTATCATACCTCTTCTCCCTCTCCTAGAAATGCCCTCTCAGCCATTGTCTCTCTTCATCCCCGGCAGGGGCCCTTTTCTCCCGTAGGCCCTCTCCTATATCTTCCAAACTCGCTCTCCAGCAGCCTGTCGGCTGTTATCACCGGCCCCTCCAGGCAGACTCTGATTCCATCCGGGTCCAGGCAGCAGGAGCCGCATACGCCCGCAGCGCATTTAAAGTAGCGGTTGATGCAGGCCTGGGTCTTGGCGGCATGCTCCCGGGTCCTGGAGATGACATCCCACATCATCATCTCCGGGCCGCAGAGGTAGATCTGATCGAAGTCGAATAATGAGAACTCCTTGAGGCCGGCGGAGGCCCTGCCGGCTATGCCCGATGAGCCATCGTCGGTGGTGATCACCACATCTCCCAGGGCCTCGAACCTCTCCTGGAAGATGATATCATCCTTGGAGCGGAATCCGAGCAGGGATGTGACGAGCATCCCCTCAGATCGGGCCTTTTCTCCCAGAAATGCCAGAGGAGCCGATCCCACCCCTCCGCCGATGAGCAGAATTCTCTTTCCCTGAAGGACAAAGCCGTTACCCAGAGGCCCTCTCAGGCCCACGCTGCTTCCTGCCCCCATCTTAAAGAGGGCCTCAGTGGCCTGGCCTACGGACTGGACGGTTATGATGTCCGGACCGGAGAAGCTCATGGGAATCTCGTCCACTCCTCTGATCCAGAGCATCAGATACTGGCCCGGCGTCGGATTCAGCTCCCGGTCCAGGCGGAAGGTGCGTATGAGGCTGGCCTCGAATCGCACCTCCTTTATGATGCTGCTGATGTGCCTCAATGCTGCTTCCTCCTCCAGGCCAGACCACATAGATCTTCCAAGCTCATCGATTTTCTCTCCAGATAGCGCTCCAGGCCGGAGGCGATATCCTTGAAGATGCCATATCCATCCTGCAGTGCCGTTCCCACCTGCACCGCCCTCGCTCCAGCCATGATCATCTCTGCCGCATCCTCCCAGGAGGAGATGCCTCCCACCCCTATCACCGGTATCTCCAGCTGAGAAGCCAGATCATAGACGCAGCGCACAGCTACAGGCTTGATGGCGGGTCCGGAGAGGCCTCCGAAGCGGTTGCCCAGGATGGGATATCCGGACTCGATGTCTATGGCCATGGCCTTCAATGTATTTATGGCCACTACAGCGCTGGCGCCTCCCCTCTGAGCCGCCAGGCCCAGCTCCAGGATGTCGGCGGTGTTGGGAGTGAGCTTTACCCATACCGGCACGTCTGCTGCAGCCTTGACTGCTCCAGTGACCGATTCTACCATATCGGGATAGCGGCCCAGCTCCGAGCCGAACTTTTCCGCATGGGGGCAGGACAGGTTCAGCTCGAAGGCATCGGCCTTTAAAGATCTGGCTATCTGGGCGAATTCGGCCGGCGAGGAGCCGAAGATGCTGGCTATGACCGGCACACCGGCGAGCCGTGCGGCATCGATCTCCTCCTGAAAATTGCGGTAGGAGGGATTGGGCAGGCCCATAGCATTGAGCAGGCCGCCCTGGACGGCGACGATACAGGGGCCGGGGTGGCCCTCTCTAGGGGTGGAGCCCACCGATTTGGTGACCACGCCTCCGGCTCCGGACCGGGCCGCTCGACAGAGAGAGGCTCCCGTGGTTCCCAGGATGCCCGCTGCCAGGAGGACCGGATTAGCCAGGTCCAGCCCTCCGGCATGAATGGAAAGGGATGGCATGCTGGCTGAATGCCCCTGGCAGGATAAAAGCCTTATCAGTCGGCGGTTGATAAAATAATTAAGCCTGCCACCCAATTCTGGGGGCAGGATAGATAATCGATCTTTTATCCGGGCCCTGTGCCGGGATAATGAGGCATCAGCCTTTGATCAATCCCTCTCCGGAGAAGACCTGCTTGGCCTCATCCAGGGTCATGTCCGCAGGAGGCACTATGATGTCCGAGGGAACGATCTCGGCCGGATCCATAGCCTCACCCTTCTCCTGGATCATGGAGATTATCTTGGCCAGGTCCTTGCGGAACTCCTTCTCTTTTCCCTTTGAGACATGCTCCACTATCGTGTTGTCGATTTTGTTGAGGCTGTCTATATGTTTGTCGTCAAGTCTGAACTGGCCGATGCCCAGGATTCTAATGATCATTTATTTCAGCTCCTTGATCTGGATATTCATCTCTGCCTTCATTCTGGCGATCTCATCGTCGACGCTGCTCTTGGCCTTAGCCTGGGCTATCTCCCGGCCCAGCTCATCGCCTCCGGTATAGTCGGTGAGCGTCCCGGACTCGAGGAGATCATCCAGGGCGGCGGAGCGGGCTTTCATGTTCTCCGTCTTCTCCTCTGCTTTTTGCACCGCCATTCCCACGTCGGCCATCTCCTCACTGATGCCGGTCACGGATTCGGTGATCCTGACCTGCGCCTCCGCCGCTGAGTACTGGGCTTTAATGGACTCCTTTCGGGTTCGGAAGCTCTCTACCTTTGTGGCAAGGCGGCTCTCGGCAGCCACCAGCTTTTGCTGCTGCTCGGTCAAGTCGGCTACCTGCTGGTCCAGTGTCTGCATCTGGCCCTGAAGGGCGGCTTTGTTCTCCAGGGCTTTTCTGGCCAGGTCATCTCTTCCCGCCTGCAGGGCGTCTCTTGCCTGGGAGTCCAGCTTTTCCAGGTTCATCTGCAGCTTGGCCTTCTGCATCTCCATCCTCTTCTTGGAGGTGGTGACCTCGGCCACGCCTCTCTTGACGTCCTGGAGCAGCTTGATCTGCTTTTCATAGGACAGGTCCAGGGTCTCACGGGGGTCTTCCATTCGACCCATGATCTTTTCCATCTTTGCCTGCACCACGGTGCTCATGCGATCTAAAAAACCCATATTAAACTCCCCTAATTGCCAATTGTCCATGCATCCAAATCCTAAAGGCAATGGCTATGGTAATTGGTGGGATTCATAACTATTTATAGTCTTGTGGTTTCTGTTCCCAGGCTGCCGCCTCAAGGATTCTGACGGGCCAAGGCCTTTCTCGAGATTCGCTCCTGGCTCTGAGGCTCAGATCCATTGCCCATCTCCGTCGGCGCGCCCCCATCTGCATGAGGGGGATCTGTCTTAGCAGTTCACGGATTGAATTATCTGCGAATTCATAACATTTGCGAATTATTAAAGGCGGATTGTCGCGAAGTCTGCACTATTTTTCTAATAATAATGGTTATATATTGAATAATAATCGTCGTATATTAGATAATAATAGTAGTATATTGGGTATTCATACTAATGTCTGCCGATGTTAGCTGAATCCTTCAATATTTCCTGCATCCAGCATTATTGTTTCAACGAAAGGGATTAATAGTCGATTACAGCTAATACTAATTTTGGTCGTTTGAAATCTAATGGATCGGGTGGATCTGGTAGTGCAGCTTATTTATTGATCCGCAATCAATCAATTATGCGAAAATAGATAGCTGTCTAATGGACTTTTTCCTTTGATCCTGTGATTTCGCGAAATAGAGGGGAAATTATTCGAGATAGGAGGGTATCGCATTAAATGAAGCTCTTAAAGGGAATTTTATACAAGACGGCGGTATTATTAATTCTTGTATCTGCCTGGCTGCTATCAGGCAGCGCCGAGCAGATAGAGTATTGCGATTCTATTGCTGAAGACTATGCGGGATGGATATCCAATGTCACTCTGCCCAAATTCGACCCCGAGCTGGGGACTTTGAGGGCGGTTGATCTCTCCTGTGAGATGAACCTCTCCCAGGAGATAATGATCGAGAATGAGAATCCAAAACCCACAAATTTCACGGTGATGCTCTCCGGCCAGCTGACGGTAGGGCTTGCTTCATCCGATGGCCTTTCCATAAGCTTCAACCAGAGCACCAAGGGCAATCTATCCGAGTATGATGGGATTACGGACTATGCCGGAGCTTCCGGCACCAAATCAGTCACCCATATCCCCACAGAAGCTGCGACCAGGAGCATAGAGGATATAGGAGAATTCCTGGCCGATGCCCCGAACGAGAGCATAGTACTCCCCGTAGTTGTGGATGCCAATTCCCAGACAGAGACGTCGGGAAGATCCAAAACGGGAGTGTTTTCGATAGCCGGGGCAGAGGTTTGCGTATCTTATACCTATGATCTAAAATCAGAAGAAGGTGGTCAGAATTGAGAGTGAATAATTGGCGCAAATATTCAGGTATAGCGGGTGAACGATATATTTATCGGGAGGGGGATGGAATTACATGAAGGTAGGAAGACTATTATTACCGATTCTTATTATAGCCATTCTGACCACTACATCCTTCGCACTTACCACACGTGATACACCACAATGCTCTAATCTCTATGCAGATCAAACTCCCCAAGGAGAATTTGTCGATTGGTCGGATAGTTACAATTTTACCAAATTCGATCCTTCCAAGGGCACGCTGACAGGTATAGAATTCAATGCCACTCTAAATGGCTCTTTATTTGCCGAAGCCGAGAATAGGGCCAAGACACCGGTCAATGGAGCCTATGTAAATGTATTGGCGAATCTGACCGTGCAGATGATAGAAGGTGAGAAGCTCAATTTACTTGTTCCCATCACTACCGGACTGCATAACGTCACTGCATTTGATGGAGTCCTTGATTTCAAGGGCACCTCTGCCTTCAATGCCAGTGCTGAGGACAACACTAACGGCACCATTACCAATGTGAGCAATCTGAGTGCCTATGTGGGTTCCGGGAACATCACTCTTCCCGCAGTCTGTATTGCTTCATCAACAGTTGGGGGCGGTGGAACCTGGGCCTCAAATATAACGACCCTGGCCTGGTCTTATGCCTGCATCACCTACATCTACGACAATACCCACTGCCTGTCCGGCTACAAGAAAAACGGCTGCACGAATGAGTCGCTGGCGAACTGGGCCATAAATGTGAGCAACGACACCTGGTTCAATGTAACCACAACTGACTCCAACGGATTCTGGGAGGTCTGCGATCTTGAGGATGGCAATTATACCATTTGCGAGGTTCCGCAGCCAGGCTGGACCCAGACCGATCCGGTTGGATGCTATAGCAAGATCCTGGCCGGAGCAAACATAACGAACATCAACTTCACGAATCAGGAGCTTGTATGCATCAATGGTACCAAGTACGACAACTGCACCGGCCTTGGCCTTGCTAACTGGACCATCGAGCTTAAAGACTCGAATGGAACATTAATCAAGACCGCCACGACCGGTACCAATGGCACGTACTCGTTCTGCGGCCTAGAGCCCGGCAACTACACAGTCAGCGAAGTCATTGATCCAGACTACACCGCCACCGGCCCGACGAGCATCGATGTACAGCTCACGTGCAATAACTCGGAGAACAATGACTTCACGAACATCGAGCTGATGTGCATCAATGGTACCAAGTACGACAACTGCACCGGCCTTGGCCTTGCTAACTGGACCATCGAGCTTAAAGACTCGAATGGAACGTTAATCAAGACCGCCACGACCGGTACCAATGGCACGTACTCGTTCTGCGGCCTAGAGCCCGGCAACTACACAGTCAGCGAAGTCATTGATCCAGACTACACCGCCACCGGCCCGACGAGCATCGATG
>JAGOLL010000025.1:292-661 GCA_017994055.1 Methanothrix sp. | reverse complement strand
TACAGCTCACGTGCAATAACTCGGAGAACAATGACTTCACGAACATCGAGCTTCTGTGCATCAACGGTACCAAGCTGGACAACTGCACCGGCCTTGGCCTTGCTAACTGGACCATCGAGCTCAAAGACTCGAATGGAACGTTAATCAAGACCGCCACGACCGGTACCAATGGCACGTACTCGTTCTGCGGCCTAGAGCCCGGCAACTACACAGTCAGCGAAGTCGTCGATCCAGACTACACAGCCACCGGCCCGACGAGCATCGATGTACAGCTCACGTGCAATAACTCGGAGAACAATGACTTCACGAACATCGAGCTTCTGTGCATCAACGGTACCAAGCTGGACAACTGCACCGGCCTTGGCCTTG
>JAGOLL010000025.1:0-192 GCA_017994055.1 Methanothrix sp. | reverse complement strand
ACTGGACCATCGAGCTCAAAGACTCGAATGGAACGTTAATCAAGACCGCCACGACCGGTACCAATGGCACGTACTCGTTCTGCGGCCTAGAGCCCGGCAACTACACAGTCAGCGAAGTCGTCGATCCCAACTACATCGCCACCGGCCCGACGAGCATCGATGTCGAACTGGAATGCGATAACTCCGAGAACA
>JAGOLL010000092.1 GCA_017994055.1 Methanothrix sp. | reverse complement strand
TGAAGAGCACCGGCATCAAGGAGAGCGACTTCGTCCCGATAAAGCCTGCTGATTTTTCCGGAGAGATCTTTGCCGTGGACGGCTCCAATGCCGCCCTCTGCGGCTGGATGACGGCAAGGGTGAACCTCATCCGGGCCGGCTATGCTGTATACAAGGGCAGAGAATGGCAGAGGACAGCCATCACCTTTGACGACCACTTTCTGGCCGACCCGCTGCTATGCCAAAGCAATTTCGATCCCTATCTGGAGCACTACTTCGGCCTGACGGGAATCGACCTTCAGGAGTCGGATCTGGACCGGCTCTCCAGTTACTACCGGGAGATGCAAGAGTATCTGGCCATAAATGATGCGCTGGATCATGCCCGTCCGGGAGACATCATCCTTTACGACGGCAGCTTCGAGGTATTCGAGCCCTTGCGCGCGGTCTTGTCCGTGATCTTCCACCGTGCCAGTGAAAGAGAGGTGGCCCTTCTGGCCGTATCCAAGTCTAGCTCCCTCTCCTGGGGCCAGGAGATTACATTGCCCTTTGTCCAGCATACCGCCTTGGCCGGCAGCCAGCTTTACCCCGGCCAGGCCTGGTGCCTCAGCCTGAAGGACAAGAATTTGGCCGCCGGGCAGGGAGGCTGGGGTGGCCAGAGCTATGTGGTTTGCTTCTGCGGCCAGACAAGTCTGGCCTTCCGGGTGGACGCTCCCGCCTATCTCAGCCAAGATATGGTAGCCATCCTGGGCAATCTGGCTGAGCATTCCTGTTCCGCTGAGTGCATGGGCTATCCTCATGCCCTCTTCCGAGCCCACCGGGATATCAGGATCACCGAGCAGGAGGCAGCCGGGGCTCGGGAGCGGCTGATGGCCAGGCTCATGGAGATGGGAATGACCATAGGACAGATCAGAATGCTCATGCTGGACTATCATGACATTCTGGAGATGAAATTAAGATTCTAAGAGAGGGACGATACTGTGGACCATGAAGGCAAGCCAGATCAGCTCTCAGACCGGGCCGGACTGTTGGATAGAAAAGTGATGGAGAAAGGCGAGAGCACCTACCGCATAGTCTCAAAAAATGTATCCGAGTACCATTTCATAGTGCCGTATGACCTCTCTGGAGAGGAGCGGGTGGAGGTGGGGCAGATCTTCTCTATCAGAGACGGCAGCCTTACCTATCTGGCCAGGGTGCTTAACATAGAGCACAGCTCCAATTATGACGGCCACTGGGATACCACCATCAAGGGGACCAACTTTTTCGATTCTGATCAGATCTTCAACCGGGTCATAGCCGAGCCCCTGGGATGCGTAAATGAGGCAGGAGGGTTCAGGAAGTCCCGCACCCTTCCCACCAAATTCTCGCCCGTAAAGAGAGCAGAGAAAGACCAGTTCCGTTTCCTGAGCCAGGTCATGGGAGACATCGAGGTGGGATACCTCAGAAATGGAACCCGCTTGGTGGAGGAGATCCCCGTGGCTCTGCATAGCCAGGCAATGGACCACCATATGGGCGTCTTCGCCACTACCGGCATGGGCAAATCCAATTTTATGAAGGTCTTCGCCGCCTCCTGCATGCGCTTGTATGTGAAGGGCGACTCCAACTTCGGGCTGCTCATCGTCGATCCCCATGGAGAGTATCTCAAGGGCAAGGGCCAGATCAAGGGCCTCACTCATCTACAAAAATACCGCAGCGGCCTGGCCTGCTACTCCACCGACCGGCAGACCGCCTCTGATCCGGGTGTGGAGGAGCTGGCCATCTCTGAGGAGGAGATCTTTCCGGAGGATATCGCCCTGCTTTATGAGTGGACTCCGGCACAAAGAGAGGCACTGGATGCCATTTCCAGGATCTTTGATTCCGGAAGGTGGCTGGAGGAGATCCAGACCCCGGAGGGCATGGCCCGCATGATCCAGGGGAAGTTCATGGAGAGCACAGTCAGCGTCCTGGTACGCCGGATCAAGAACGAGCTGGCGAGAAATCGGTATGTTAAAAAGAGGTCCAGCCTGGCCAACATTCTGGCCAATTTAAAGAAGGGAAAGGTGGTCCTGGTGGATATACCCAGGATGGCCGATCGCTCCGAGCTGTTCTTGCTTTCGGTAATATCCCGCTATATCCTGGATGAGTACAAGAGGGACCTGACAGTGGATGAGAGCCGCAAGAACTGCCTCATCACCATTGAGGAGGCCCAGAGGGTTCTGGGAGCGGGCAGCAACACCTCCCGCTTCGAGAGCATCGCCCGGGAGGGGCGCAAGTTCGGGGTGGGGCTGTGTGCCATCACCCAGCAGCCCAAGCTGATAGACAAGCAGCTTCTCTCCCAGTTCAACACCCTGGTGGTCATGGGCCTAGGAGACAAAAACGATCGCCGTCAGCTGGAGGAGTCGGCCAAGCAGGACCTTTCCTCCCTGGACATAGAGATCCAGACCCTGGAGAAGGGAGAGGCGGTTCTCTCCACATTGGGCATTCCCTTCCCCGTGCCCGCCCGCATCCACCGCTACGAGGACTACCTGCGCCGCCTGGAAAAGGAGGAGCCGGAGAGGACTGCCGGAAAGGGCAGCTTCAAGCCTTTCCTGGAATAGGATCTTGCAGATGGCAATGGATGATATCATATGAAGATGGTTCACCTGGCCGATTCCCATCTGGGTTTTTCCAGCTATAGCCGCTTGGATGAATACGGGCGAAATCGCATAGAAGAGATGGTTTATTCCGGATTTGATCGCGCCGTTGATAAGATCATTGAGCTGAAACCTGATGCCATAGTGCACGCGGGCGACGTATTCCATCATGTCCGGCCCCGGATCAGGCCTCTGGTGGTCTTTCAGAGGGGTCTGTTGCGGCTGGTGGAGGCGGGCATTCCCGTGGTCGTAATCAGCGGCAATCATGATGCCCCCAAGAGCTTCTCCCAGACCAGCCCCTTCCGACTTTTTGAGGGTCTCAGGGATGTGCATATCGCCCAGAGGTACAGATACGAAAGATTCGAGGTGGGGGACCGCAGCTTTCATTGCATACCATTCTGCCTGGAGCCGGGCGACTATGTGGCCGAGTTTCAGAAGATGGAGAAGCGCGGAAGAGATGTTCTAGTCATGCACGGGCTGGCTGAGTCGCTCTCCAATCGCAAGATGAGGAGTGTGGGAGAGCATGAGCTGCCGGACAGCCTCCTTAAAAGCGATTTTGATTACATTGCTCTGGGCCATTTCCACAGCCAGGCCCGGATCTCGGACAATGCCTGGTACAGCGGTTCGGTGGATTACTTCAACTTCGGCGAGGCTCGGGACCGCAAGGGAATGCTGCTGGTGGATCTGGAGAGCGGCCAGGTCGAGAGCATCCCAGTCCAGCCTGAATATATGAAAGATCATCCGGCCATTGATTGCAGCGGCATGGAATCCCAGGAGGTTGCCGAGTGCCTGATCGATCTCTGCCGGGAGGATGATATCAGGGATATGATGGTGCGCATCACATTGAAGAACGTCAACCGGGCGGCCTACAGAAGCCTTGATCCGGTCAGGCTCAGCCGTCTGGGCTCTGCCGCCCTTTATTTCAAGATCCGGCCTGAGTTTGAGGATGAAAAGGAGCACTTAGGTAGGCAGGTGGACCGGAGGACTCTGGAAGAGGAGTTCTCCTTATATCTGGAGCAGCAGTCCGGAAGGGGCAGAATTGCCGAGGCGATCAAGGGCGAGGTCTGCTCTTACGGATCACAGATAATCAAGCGGGCGGTCTCCGCCAGGCGCAGGGAGATGCTGGATGCATCTTAATCGGCTGGTCATGAGGAATTTCAAAAAGTTCCGCCGGGCGGATCTGGAGTTCTCCGACGGTCTTACCGGAATCGTTGGCAGCAACGGAGCCGGAAAGAGCACCATAGTGGAAGCCATAGCCTGGGCTCTTTACGGCAACCGTGCCTCTGCCATCAAGAGGGACTTCATCCGCAATTGCCGTGCCAGAGAATCAGACGCCGTGAATGTGGCCCTCACCATCTCATTGGGCAAGCAGGAGCTGGTCATCTACAGGGGGATGAAGGGAAAGGCCAACACCCCGGAGGCATATCTGGAGCTGGATGGGCAGAGGATTGCCCTGGGAAGCCGGGAGGTGGACAGCAAGCTGGAAGAGATCCTCAAGATCGGCTACCAAGATTTCATGAAGACCTTTTACGCCCGACAAAAGGACCTGGACAGCCTGCTCAAAGAGGGAGCTATGGGCAAGAGAGAGTATCTGCTCAAGCTCCTGGGCCTGGAGGACATCAAGGAGCATGCTCTGGATCTGATCAAGGCTGATAGAGCGGCAGCCCAGGAGGAGATGGCCAGGCTCTCAGGAGCCCTTGGGGAGATTGGGGATGTCTCCTGCAAGTTGGAGCAGGCTGCTCTGGATATCCAGGCCGAGGAAAAAGGGCTGGAGGAGGCTGATAGGAAGCGAACCGGCCTGGCTCGAAGTCTGGAAGAGAGGCAGAAGGATCTGGATCTTCAGGGAGAGAGGATGCGCAGCCATGAGATGCTCCAAGAGAGGAAAGCCAGCCTGGAGAAAGGGCAGGCAGAACTGGATGAGAGGGCCGAGGCAGAGGAGAGGCGTCTTGCTGCCATAGACCTCTCCCGAAGGAGGCTCCAGGAGATCCAGCCCCGTCTGGAGAGGCTAGCCGAGGTAAGGCTCAGGCTGGACACTCTGGAGCCCAAGAGAGCAGCATTTGAGGACCTGGCCCGGAGCATAGCCTCCCGCCGGGCCGCTTTAGAGGGAGAGAGAAAGGCTCTGGCGGAGGGCCAGAGCAGTCTGAAGCATCTGGAAGAAGACGCAGCAGAGAGAGAGGCACTGCTCTCCAAGGAGGAGGAGTATATCCTGCTGCAGGACAGGCTTGCCGCCTTGGAGAAGTCCAGGGACAGGCACAGGGATCTGCAATCCGATATCAGGCAAGCCCAGTCTCAGGAGCAGTCTTTGGAGCAGAGGCTGAACCGGGCGGTCAGGCTGCACGGCGATCTGCTCCGCGATAAAGCCCGGCTGGCGGAGATCCGCAGCTGCCGGGAGGAAGAGATCCGTTGCAGGGATGAGCTGGCAGATCTGCTCCGGGAAAGGGAGAAGCAGAACGAGATAGATGATCTTCAGGTCAAAAAGAGCGGCCTGGAGCAGCGTCTGGCTTTGCGCAAGAGCGAGGCGGAAGGGGCGCGAGCGGAGATGGAGGCGCTGAAAGACATCGAGGCCAGAGAGAAGCTTCTCCTGCGCCAGGATCGGGATCTAGATCAGTTGAACAGTGAGCTGTCCCGGATTTTGGCGGAGACGAGAGGAAGCCGCAAAGCGGCGGAGAAGGCTCTGGCCGAGGCAGAAAGGTCTCTCCAGAGGGTCAAAGCCCTGGGAGAGGAGGGGCTTTGCCCTACCTGCGAGAGGCCGCTACAGGGCCAGCGTGATCTTCTGGTCGGCAAATATGAACGCAGCCTGATCCAGGCCAGAGTGGAGATAAAGAGGCTGGGTGAGGATATAGCAACTCAGAAGGAGAAGCTGGAGGGTGTGGCTAGGTCGCGGAGCAATCTAAGATCTGCTTTCGACCAAATAAATGCAGAGAAGAGCAGACATGCCGCCTTGCAGGCCTCAATCGCTGGCCTGGCCCGGCAGATGGATGAGCTCCAGGCGGAGCGAAATGCTATCGCCGCCAGGATAAAGGAATTAGGCCAGGCGAAATTTGATCGGGCCAGGCTGGAGGAGGTCGAGGCCCGGCTTCAGGCCCTTAACCTTCTGGTGCAGGAGCATGCCGCTTTATCTCTGCGCTTGCAGGAGCTGCCTGGACAGGAGAAGGAGATTGCTGATGCAGAAAAAGAGCTGGCGGAGCTAAAGGGTAAAATAAGCCTGCTCCAGGGGCAGGCAGAGGCCCTGGGATTTCATGAAGCCGATTTTTTGGAGGCAAGAGGTCAGGCCCTATCCCTCAAGCCGGTGCACGACCGATTCCTTGCCCTTAGCGGGAGGGCGGCACAGATCCCGCCGCTCCGGCAGCGGTGCGAAAAGCTAAAACAAGATGTCTCTGAGCTGGAAAAGGCTCTGCAGGCCTTCTATGAGTCCCAGGAAGCCCTGGGTTACGATCCCGCTTTGTATGATTCCCTCTTTAAGGAGAAGAGGGAGCTTGCCAGTGCAGAAAGCGAGAGACAGAGGATTGCCCTGCTCATGGCCGGGGAGGGCGAAGCCAGAGAGAGGCTGAAAGGCATTCTGGCGGCAACGGAAAGGCTGAAGGCAGAGATGGAGAGCTGTCAACAGCAGATCTCATCCCTCTCCTACCGCCTGGAGGAGCATGAGAAGGCCAGAGCCGCCCTGGCAGAGGCAAGGGCGGAGCTGGAGAGTGCAGGCAAGATCCTCTCTGAGAGGCAGGTGCAGATGAGAGTGCTAATGGCGGAGAGAGATCGGCTGGTCCGGGAAGGGGAGAGGAAGGTGGAGCTGGAGAAGAGCGCTGCTCTGGCGGCCCGGAAAGGAGAGGTGGTGGATGCCACCAGGCTTTTGATCAACAGCTTCATGGACCAGGTGCTGATTCGGGTCAAAAATGAGATCGCCCGCACGGCGGGAGAGATCCTGGAGGAGGTCTCCGGCAAGTACAGCCTGATCAAGATTGATGAGGACTTCAACATCCAGGTGGAGGACGGGGGAACATTCTATCCCATATCCCGCTACTC
>JAGOLL010000091.1 GCA_017994055.1 Methanothrix sp. | reverse complement strand
GCCATTCTCATTCCCAGGACCAGGCTGGCTATGTGGTCTCAGGAAGAATTCGGGTGATTGTTGAGGGCAAGAGTTCTGATCTGGGGCCGGGCGACAGCTATTCTGCACCCTCCGGGGCGAACCACTCAGCCATAGCTCTGGAAAGCTCGGTGGTGGTGGACACATTCAGCCCGCCGCGAGAGGATTATCGCAGATCGATCGGTTGAATCAAAAATCTCCGGAGCCCTTCGATGTCTATGATAATGCGGGTGCTTAATAAGGCAATAACACAGCCTAGGCACGATATTAAGGGGCTACCATCTCCTCTTCATGCAGAATAAATTAAGTGACTTCAAATGGTCTCTTAACCGGATTCCAGGCCACTCCATACATATGTTGAAGCAATGGACTTTGGATGTAGATATCTATAAGGACATTTCCCCCAAAATTTTCTTTATTTACGATCATCCTTTTCATCTCACTCTCAACGAGGTAATCAATCTTGTTCGTGTAACTGCCAACAATCGGTACAAAGTCTTCTGGCTTTAATCCGAGAATGGGTGGAAACCTAAAATGGATTTTTAAATTTTGAGTACGAACAATCGGAACCATGCCGTCAGTGCAGAGGAACTCAGTTTCATTTATTATGATTTTAGCGCGTGGATCTCGAATGTCTTCCAGGAATACTGGATTTAGATATGGAGACACAAATAACACAGAATATTCTATAAAGTCATTTGCCTCAGGTTTTGGCTCGATGTTCAAGGATATTTGGCAATTGTCACCTGTACAGATCTCCTCGGTTGGAGTCAACTTGAATGCCTTATTACCATTATGGAAGCGGGCTGACCACTTAATGTTGCAGCCACTTGTTTCAGAAGGTGGTACAGCCTCCCATGCTCCGTGCTGGATAGCTTCAGTGAATCGTGAGGTAAATTTTAAACGACGTGTTATAGAATACCTCCATACCAAAGAACCGGACTGCTCAACCAGTTCAACTAAATGCCTGACATATTCCGCGAAAATGTGCTCCTGGCCCAATTGAGCAACTTGGAGATCTTCAGGAGAGATGACACCCATCTTCAAACCGTGGATTGATTCAATAGCTTTCTTTAGGAATTTTGGATCGGCTAATGATTCTCGGTTGAAGCGAAGGTGTGTATGATACGGACTGATAAAACCTTGCTCCATATCTACACCATTTTCTGCAAAAATGAGGATTGGCTTTTTATTGGCAAAGGCCATCGTTATTTCCTCGCTTACCGCCTTTGGCATCATAAAATTGCCCTTCGTCATTTCATCGCGACAGGTGGCAATAGCTAAAAGCGCATGAGAATCGCTAACTAATTGACGAGCCGTTTCTTGTGGTGTTTTCCCAAATCCTTTATCTACATTGACGCATTGGATGCCAAGGCCATGACAGATGCTGGCAAAGAAATCAACGATTTCTTTGTCTTCTTCATGAAATGAGCACGATAAAAATATCTGAATGCTTGTCGATTTAATCATGTATTTCCCGCCTAATTCAATGTAACCAAGCGTCAAATTTTCCCTATCTTTCTTGTTATTTATCCCTGGCGATCCCCTGGATATAAATAATCCAAATGCATATCTGTAAAGATATGTCGGATCTCCTGCAAACTGTATCTAAAAAGTGTTACTTCCAGCCATGAATCTCAAAGATAAGCTTAGGGGCAGGATTCCAGAGGATGCTTTAGCTCCCCTCTCCAATCGCTTTCATGTCATCGGGGATATCGCCATCCTTCGCCTCTCTCCGAAGCTGGAGCCTTATAAGAAGGAGATCGCGGAGGCGGTGCTCTCCAACGGCCCGGGCATTCATACTGTGCTCAATAAGAGCTCCAATCTGCAGGGGGAGAGAAGGGTGGCACAGTTCGAGATCCTGGCCGGCCAGGGAGATACAGTCACAGTTCACAGGGAATTCGGTTTTTCCTACCGCCTGGATCTCTCCAGAGTATTCTTCAGCAGCCGGCTGGGCTATGAGAGGATGAGGCTGGCAGAGCAGGTGGAGGCTGGAGAGGAGGTCCTGCTCCCATTCGCCGGCGTGGGCCCATTTGCCGTGCCCATTGCCGCCAGAGGAGCTAGGGTTCTGGCGGTGGAGAAGAGCGGCGAAGCATGCCGTTATCTAGCGGAGAATATCAGGCGCAACCGGGTAGAAGAGATGGTCAGGATAATAAACGGAGATGCCTTCAGCATGCCTCAATTCATCCGCGGCCATTTCAGCCGGGCGGTGATTCCCGCTCCTTATGGCAGGGAGAAGATATTGGAGGTGGTGCTGCCGCTGGTGAGACCGGGCGGGATGATGCATATTTATGTCTTCAAGAAAGCCCCGGAGATAGAAGCTTTGGTGGGGCATTATGAGGATCTGGGGATGAAGACTGTGCTCTGCCGCCGCTGCGGCAATGTGGCTCCCGGCGTCAGCCGCTGGGTCTTCGATCTGGCTAAAGAATGAACTGGCCGCAGAGGATATAGGCCATGTTATAGAGCGGATATTGCATCAGAGCGCCATCTATAAATATCTATAATGATTATATGGTTAGTTTGCCGCTTCATGCCGTAAAGGGTGGTGGGCGTGCCGTGGGCTCAACTCATCCGACAATGCTTTCCATGAAAGAGGATTCGGATGCTCTCTAAAGAGAGGCAAGCTGCCAATAACCGGCAGATCTCAGTCCTCTGCCGGGGAAGATGCATGCCGTCGTGGCACAGCATTCGGAGGAGATGCCTGTGAGGCCATGGAGACTCTAAAAAAGTTGCGTGCCGTAGCTGGCGCAGCAATTCTCCAAGGGCATCTCACGCCAATACACGGTCGGGGGCATAAGCGGCACAAATATCTTTTTGCCGGTCTATGTTTTCCCTTTTCACCTCTCCTGGATCATTCTTTACCTGATTTGATTGAGTTATTCTGCCTTCCCCATGAGCCGAAGCCTTTATATATCGGCAATTGACGTATACTAAAGTGGCAAAAGTCGATGGCCTCTTTTCTCCCTCCTACACCAGAAGACTTTTGCCTCCCTCCTTAGGCTGTCTCGGACAAAAGCATTATGCTTTGGACTAATATGATTTTCAGAAAAAAATAAAATAGAATAAAGGAGGTCACCTATACAGGCCGTCAATGCTCTCTGTCCTGGTAACCTCATAGCTGTAGTTGATGGCTGTCTTCTGGCGAGGCAATAGCTCTATCTTCCACTTGAGGCTTGTGGCAGTGCTCTCGGATGGCACGGGCATGACAGATAGCATCTTTGCCTCTGGGGGTATGCTGTCAGTTACCTCCAGAGAAGCGGAGCGGTCCAGATTGCTGGTGAGGGATAAATTGTAGGTCCAGGTCTCAATGATCTCCTTTATGCTGTGATTTCCACCCTTTGACTCAATCGCTTTGATGTTCTCGGTGAGATTGTAGTCGGACAGCTTGCTCTCCACCTTGATGTCTGCGGATGGACCCAGGTCGAGGCTAGCATTGGTTCGGGCCGGTGTGTAGGGCATCTCTATTCGAGAGACATACTCCCCCTCTTTGTAGAGCAGGGCCTCTCCTTCGGGCCAGGGACTAGTCAGGCTGTTGTTGGCCCTGATCTCCTGTCTAACCGGTCCGTTTGCCTGATCATATGCATCCCAGGTATAAACTCTGTGCATGGGAGTCTCAATCTCGAAGAGGGGAAATCCAATCTCTTTGTCCATAACCAGATCCTTCCTCCCATCCAGCTCGAATATGTAAAGTGTCTCCAGCTCTCCGGATGACTGCGGCATGCTCTCCATATCATATGCCACTTCCTCAACAGCTGCTTCAGCTGCTGCCAGAGCATATTCTCTCGGAGCTGCTTTCGCCTCCGTCTTGGCCTGAGGATATGGATGGCTGGCAGGAAGTCCTGATACAAGCTTGAGTCGGACGCCCTTCAGATCCTCGCCACCCAGGTTCCTGACCAGGGCGTTGGCCCGAACGAGGACAGCGTCGTCCTTCAGGTGCAGGTCGTATCTGGGCTGCCAGGAGGCAGCAGCAGGCATGAGATAGGAGAGGCCGAAGCTTTGACCCCCAGCATGGGTGATATTCAGGGTATAGACCGGGCTGGCCTCATATATTACCCTCTCCTGGGTTGCATTGCTGACCGAGAGCAGAGCCGAGCTTTTTTCCGCTTTGCCGGGAAGGTTGATCACAAACTTGTGCACCCCTTCGGTCACATCAAGGCTTCCTTCTCTCTTCACCGCCATCAGTCCGCCAGGATAGATGGTTACCGAGTCCACAGGAAGGGTGAGGGCAGTGGTGGCCTCGATGGACTTTGCATCATCAACCTCAGCCATTGCTGCTGGAAAAAGAGAGAGCAGCATCAATAAAACCATTAGAATTCTCATGTCAGGTCACAGATAGACATGTGATGCAAACCAATATGAGGATTTCGAATCGCTGAAATTCGCAGTCCCAAGAAGAGACTTTAATGGGAAACATATCATCAGGCCTAATTTGCCCGTCTAGATGGACGGTTATTTTTTTTAGATATATCAATAATTAGACTTTATATAATTTAAACAGAAGGCAAAGATTTTTATAACTCTATAAATATCAATTTTTGTTGTAGAATTTTAACTGAAGACTGAATGATTTTTCAAGTATGAGGTTTGACCGGCCACCGATCCGGGCTTCAGATCCGGGAATATCCTGGCAGAATACTTTTCTGGATGAAGGATAATACCGTTTCATGGATCTGGAAGGATTTGCCAAGAGGGGCCTGTCTCGGGAGGACCCGGAGATTGAGGCCAAGCTGGTCTGGCTGATCAGAGAGGTCAAGCAGATACCGGAGCACAATTCGCTCATCCTGGCCAAAGCTGTTCTGGAAGAGGCCAGGGCCACCCTGCACCCCAGAGGGGATGTCTTTTCTTTGGAGAATGTGGGGGTAAGCATGGGCGACTTCGGGGTAGGATCGAGAGGCTCAGGTGACTTTTATACCCATACCAAGATCGCGGAGGTCATAGGTCGCACCAGTGCCGAGGTGGACTCCGCCCAGCTGGATGACTCCGGTGTGGTTAGGGCGGGAGGAAAGCTGATCACCGTGACCGTGGACGGCATGCACTCCCGGCTCAGCGACTATCCCTTCCTGGCCGGATTTCATGTCACCCGCGCTGCTCTCCGCGATGTCTATGTCATGGGAGCAAGGCCCGTGGCCCTGCTATCCGACATCCATCTGGCCGATGACGGAGATGTCTCCAAGCTATTCGACCACATCGCCGGCATAGCCACGGTCTCCGAGCTGATTGGAGTTCCCCTCATCACCGGCAGCACCCTTCGCATCGGAGGAGATATGGTCATAGGGGACAGGCTTACAGGTTGCGTCGGCGCTGTGGGGGTATCGGACAGCATCACCCCCAGAAAGAGCGCAGAGCCTGGTGATGTGATTATGATGACCGAGGGCGCAGGCGGCGGGACGGTATGCTCGGCTGCCCTCTACTATGACCGGCACGAGGTGGTGGAGGAGACGCTGAATATCAAGTTCCTTCAGGCGGCCGAGGCCCTGCTCAAAGAGAATCTGACCATCCATGCCATGACCGATGTGACCAACGGCGGCATTCGTGGCGACGCCAAGGAGATCTCTTATACCGCAGCAGTCAAGCTGCTCTTCGAAGAGGAGAAGATGAGATCGCTGGTCAATCCCAGGGTCCTGAAGATGCTGGAGGAGTTGGAGATCGACTATCTGGGAGTCTCTATTGATGCCCTGCTCATAATCGCCCCTAGGAAGGAGGCGGAAAAGATTGCCCGGATCATTCGCGAGACCGGAGTGGCCATAGATCAGATCGGCATAGTAGAAGAGGGAAGAGGAGCCTATCTCCAGACGGATGGAGGGCTGACCGACTTCTCGCCGCGATTTCGGGAGGCGGCCTACACTCCTATCAAGAAGGCCGTTGGGCAGGATGCTGCTAGGGATGTAGATGAAATGAGGGCTAAAGTTGATCTGGCGGCCAGGAATGCTGTGGAGAAGAAGAGAAGATTCATAGAAAAAATAAAAAGAATTTAACATAATTTTTACAAAGTCTACCTCTGAAATAACAGAACTATTGTAGTAATAATAGTAAAAAATTTTTTGACAGAAATAAACTATTTATATCATAAGGTGCTTCAATTATTGCAAGGGACCAAAAATAAGGGAGAAGATAGCAATGAAGGAATCATTCGTAATGAGATTTGACGAAAAAGATATCGAGGTAGTAGAGACCTTAAAGAGCCTCGGCGTGCCTAGAAAGGTCTCCAATATGATCGCCTATCTGGCCAGCGGAAATGAGGCCACCTCAAGAGAGATAGAGAGGGGATCAGACCTGCGCCAGCCGGAGGTGAGCATTGCTCTGCGCACCCTGAGGAAAAACAACTGGGTGGAGGAGAAGATGAGCAAGAGCGATGGCACCGGCCGTCCCATGAAGGTCTATCGACTCAAAGCGCCCATTGAGGAGATACTGGCCTTCTACGAACAGGAGAAGCTCAAGGAAGCAAACCAGGCCATGCAGTCAATACAGAAGCTCAAAGTTCTCCTGGGAGAGCCCGGCTCAAACTGAGAGATCGGAAGGACGTCCCGGAAAGGGATAAAATACCTTTTTAAGTAAAAACATTCCTTAGTGTCCTATAAGTATTAATAATGGATTGTGTTATAATCTCCTCCGAAGGGAATATTTTAGGGAGGGTATTATGGCAAGGAAGGCTAAGAATGAACCATACCATCAGATGATGAAATCAAA
>JAGOLL010000024.1 GCA_017994055.1 Methanothrix sp. | reverse complement strand
TTTGATTTCATCATCTGATGGTATGGTTCATTCTTAGCCTTCCTTGCCATAATACCCTCCCTAAAATATTCCCTTCGGAGGAGATTATAACACAATCCATTATTAATACTTATAGGACACTAAGAGACAAAGAGACTTTAAGAGAGATCTACAAACGGGAAAAGATATGGTCAAAAGTGAAGAAGCAGCTTGCGGAAGAGGGAAAGATAAAAACAAAGCAGAAGACGGAAGAGAAGGGCGGATGTTGCGAGGGCGGATGCTGCCGTTAGAGAAGAAAGAATGACGATAGCCACTATTGAAGAGCTTAAAGAGATGGTAGCCAGGATCAAGACTATCCTGTGCTTCTCCGCCTTGGCGAGACACGAATGCGCCCAAGTTCAAAAGTCCTAAATTAGTGAAGCCCTTTTAAAGTTCAAGAAATTCTGCTTAACGTGATAAATATGCCAATGGATAGTGTTTTAGGAAGGAAAAACGGCAAAAAGGACTGCTACTACGAATGGACCATAGGATTTCGCCAGATAAAGGTCGGCAATTGCTTTATGGAAATCAAAGGATTGAATGATCTATTCCAGGAATACTTCGACAAAGGAAAGACTCCAGATGAAATTGTCGGCATGGAAATGATCAACGATTTAAGAAAGCAAAATTTCATTCCCGAGGATGTGGAAGACCTTTACGATGAGGCCCTATTGGACGAATATGGAGTTTACTTTAGCACTCGGAAGAAAGGCCATAGATAAAAACTCATTCACAGGGAAAAATTCAAGCTAAAACTATATTGAGTCTATATAGATATTAAGGCAAAACCATAAATACTTAAAAGGCAAACCTCCCCAATCAGAGTGGGTAAACAGTTACGAATGCAAGAGACTTGCTAAGGAGCAAAATGGAGTGTATCCAACCGAAATTAAAGTCTCTCAGGTACACGCATTGATAGAGCGTGAGACAGTATAAATTTGAGTATAACGTCTTGTATTTAGAAGGAAAAGTCACGTGAAGACACTGGTAGCCATCATTCTCATTTCACTGATTGTGCTTTTTGCCGCACCTAAGACGGCTCTCGGCGAATCTTCATCGATAGTCTCAGCCGATGAGATCATGGTCAAGATCAGGCTTGGCTTGCCTGTAGAATACGATAAAGTTGCTATCAAAGGCAACTTGACCTCAGAGCGGCTGGGCTTGACCGCCAAGCAGATCCTGCGCATACCCTTTGAAGTGAAGATGCCAGCATCCGATGGTCCTATTCAGGCCAATTCGTCGATTGTGATCAGAAATTCCATTATATATGGCAGAGTGGACTTCAAGAATACAGTATTTCATAAGCCAGTTATATTCGAAAATACATTCTTTGTAGAAAATGCCTCCTTCGAGAACTCTACCTTCGAAGAAGACACAGCATTTGCTCATTCTATGTTCATGAAGACGGCAAGCTTCGCCGATTCGAGGTTCAGTGCAAAAGCGAATTTCCTGCAGACTTATTTCAATGGGTCATCATCATTCTCTGGCACTCAGTTTGGCGACATTGCAGATTTCAGCCTGGCCAGATTCTATTCCGATGTTCAATTCTCCTCCAGTCAATTTGTATCCGATGCCGTCTTTGGCGAGACGGATTTTAGAGGAAGAGCCAACTTCATTGGCTCATTGTTCAGCAAGGCTGCCCAATTCAACAAGACAACATTTGAAAAGGAGACCACATTCGAGAAGGCAAATTTCGCCGGGGCAGTTCAGTTTTTAGGACCTGTCTTCAACAGCACGGCCGATTTCATTTCTGCCCAGTTTGCCGAGGATGTCAGCTTTAATGAGGCTCAATTCATGGGCCCGGCTTTCTTCGCAGGAGCCAGGTTCAGTGATTTGGCCGAATTTAAAGACTGCCATTTCCCCGCCGGCGTAGACTTCAAAGAATCCGATTTCGGGATTGATGCCACCTTCTGTAATACATCTTTTGGCCAGCAAGCCGACTTCACAGCCAGCAATTTCCTGGGATTTGCTGATTTCTGCGGCTCGAATTTCGCATGCGATGCCGATTTCAGCAATAGCGGCTTCAGGGGTCCAGCAGACTTCAGTAGAGCTACATTTAGCGAAAAGATCAATTTGCATGATGCGCAATTCAGAAAGAATGTGCATTTCGAAAGCAGCAAAATTAATAAAATTAATCTGACCCAGACCAGGTATGAGTGGCTCTTCCTGAAATGGAATTCCATAAATCATCTTGATTTCGATGATGGAGCATATCAAACGCTTATCGATAACTACAAGAAACTGCAATGGCAGGCGGATTCCTCCGATTGCAGCTCTACTTACTTAGAGGCTATTGTTCAGGCGGCACCCAACGATAGCCATTTATGGATCATAAATGGCATAAGATCTTTAGTCCTGGGCACCAACTCCAGCAGCTTCCCCTGCCTAATTTAGCATATATTTGCCCCGTTATAAAATAAGAGTTTAGCCCAGCAGGATTATGCCAGGGCATTAAATCCTTCTATAGGCTTTGGCTTGATGGCACGGACCTTTATGCTGGATACCAAATTTTCTAGTTTATTGATGCCTTCTGCGCCTTCCTCAAGATTCCGGGCTATTGCCTGGCCTGCAGGATCTTCAGCCATAAAATCAAGCGGGAAGATAGATTCGTCGATCACAGTGACATCATCGAATCCGGCCGATTTGATTGCCTCCAAATAGATCTCCTTCAGAGCAGCCCCGGAAATGCAGCCTACATAAGCATCAATCGATTTCATTACAAAATCGGGTAGCGCCCTCTTAAGGACTATATCCGAAACCATCAGCCTGCCTCCTGGCTTAAGCACCCTAAAGGCCTCCTTAAAAGCCGTCTTCTTGTCTGGCACCAGGTTGACCACGCAGTTGGATATGATGACATCAACGCTGTCGTCTGCAACAGGAAGATTCTCTAGCTCTCCCAATCTGAACTCCACATTGCTGAAATTGCCTTTGGAGGCGTTTTCTTTGGCCTTCTCGATCATCTCGGGAGTCATATCAACTCCAATGACTCTCCCTTTTGGCCCAACCTTTCCTGCTGCCAGGAAGCTGTCAAATCCAGCTCCTGATCCCAGATCGAGAACAGTCTCGCCCTCTTTAATCGACGCCAGAGCAATAGGATTTCCGCAGCCGAGGCCCAGGTTGGCCCCCGAGGGCACGGCCTCCAGGTCATCCTCGGTATAGCCGATACTCTTGCTGACATCTTCTGCTGGTGCAGCCCCGCAGCACGAGCTTTTCGAGGGGCAGCACGAGCCTCCCTTTTTTGCTATGTTTCCATAGCTCTTCTTAACCAGTACTTTTAATTCAGAATCCTTCATGACTAGATCTCCTTTAATTTAATCTCAGCTATCAAAATGTACCAAGGAAATATAATCCCACACCAATAAACACGATCCCTGCCAAGAGCCGGATCGCTTTATCTGCCTCCTTAAATCCGATAGCCGACCTTCCTAGAGAGACTCCCAGCATGAGCCCAGCCAGAGGCAGGCTGAATCCGATGGCGTAGGCGCTCAAGATGCCATACATCCAAAGAGTGTATCCCTGCAGTATGGCTACGCCAAGTATGATCAGGATTCCCGGATTGCAGCCCAGCGAGCATACGCTTATAGCGCCACCCATGACCAGCCCAATCATCGCCGCTTCCAGAAATCCCTTTTTTCTGCTCTCAAGTGCTCTGCTCTTTCTTCCTGGAATACTGAAGGGGAGGAGATTGAGAGCACCAAGGCCCGCAATGATCGCAACAATCCCTGCAAAGATCTTCCAGTAGCTTCCCAGGACGGTTTGGGCCACCTGCCCGATAAAACCAGCAACGCTTCCTATAATCAGCAGAGATATGATCACACCTATCATGAAGAACATAGCTGCCATCATATTCGAGCGTCTGTCCATGGACTCACGCATTCCGGCATATCCCACGACGGCACCAAATACCGGAAGCGCACAACATGTGCTTGCCACGGCGCTGGCCAGGCCTAAAAGAAACGCAAAGGGAAGGGTTACCTGGCTCGTACCTGCCATTGAGAGCATTGTCCTGGCCCATTCAGAAAGCTGGAAGATCAGATCCATGTATTCTCCTTGATTAGCAGCACTTGGTTGACGGCAGCGAGCAACATGCGACAGCAGGGCGAGAAGCAGCCACAAGGGCATATAATAGATTCTCTTCTGAGATATCAGATACAATGCTCATGCCCGTCTCCTCGGTAATATTGGATGGAACAGCACTCAAGGTGCTGCCTTTGGCTATTACCAAGACGAATGGAGGCGGCACCTGGCCGGTTAATTGGCCATAATCCTCTGAGCCTTCATCCAATGCAAAAAATGCTATTGATTGCCCTTGAGACTGCGCCTTGATCGCAGTCGATTCTATCTCTGCCTTAACTGTATCATCCGGTCCCTGGCCAATTGAAGGTAGATATAAAAATACATCCTTCTGAGAGGCAACTTGATTGAGAGAGGCAAGCGATGCAACCGGTTCATCCCATAGCGACATATTGGATGAATTCCCAGCCGGATCGTTTTGAGCTTCAGCTTTCTGCAATATGCTGTTCGCTAAAACAATCGCCGCAGCGATGGCGACAATCAGACAAACTACCATCTTCCACTTCTTGCTGATCCCTTTCGAGCTGCAACAGCACCCGGAATCGCATACTGATGCGCATTTCGCCCCGTTGGCATTTGAAGTTTCTATCTTGTCATCCATCAAGTCTCACATCCTGAATTGTAGCATTAGTGGTCTCCATCATGCTCGAAGTCTCTTGAGATTGTGGTTAGGGATGTTCTTTGCTTCTCTTTTAATTAGGATTATCTCTTAAAGACTTCTTCCATAACTGGACCAAGAACTGACTTTACCATGCCCTCCAGCTCTTCTACTTTAATCAAAGAAAGGCAGCAGATCTTGCCGTCCTTTTCCATGCTGACCACGGCCAGCTTATCCCCCGCAGCTATCTTTGCCCTTTCTCTGATGTCCTTGGGAAGGACCATCTGGCCGCGCTCATCTATGCCTACTATGGATTCCACTTTGCAGCTGCTCATTGCACCTGGCAGGCAGCAGGGCTGCCTCTCAGTATCGTCATTCAAGTTTTTGCCTCGAGCCATTGATGCAATCGCTGAGAATTTAAGGTTATCTGATAAATCAGATGTATTAGATTAGGATGATTTTGAGTGTTTTTCTATGATCTGTTTAAGGATCAAATATATATTCGAATGCATTGATATGTATTTTAATGTCTATCCCTGTCTGCGTGAAAATATCCTTAACAATCTCAGTAGATTTAGAGCTTATGCAATAAGCCATAAGTATTATATATCAATAAATCTTGATACGTTCTTCGATTGCAATGTTAGATAAGATATTCGGAAAAAAAGACAGCGGATCTGGATGCTGCTGCGGAACACGTATCGTCGGTCTGCGGAAGATCAATGTCGGCGGACGCAGCACGGGAATTATGGGACTGGACGAGACCTTTAAGGAATACTTCAAAAAGGGTAAGAAGCCGGATGATGCTGTCGGAGACGAACTGGTGGAGGAACTGAAGAGGCTCAACTTCATCGCAGAGGGTGCGGAAGAGATGTACAAAAAAGCCTTTTTGACTGAGTATCAGAGGTACTACGAGGCCAGAACGAAATAGGGTATTGGCATTAAAGCTGGCAAACAGTATTCGGTAGGTGAAATATATAACAAATCAGTCATCGATGAATAATGAAGTCGCTGTGGATGCAAATGCCGATGAGGATGTAATATCCAGCCTGTCGAGGCTAATAGGCGATCCGGACAAAGCCCGCTCCAGGACAAGGAAGCTCATCTCTTTGATGAAGACGATCGATATGGAAGGGCCGGAAGGAGAGGTTGAGGTATTCAAGGCTGCATCTGATCCATGTCGTCTTCGGATTCTGAAGCTTCTCAAAGAAGGAGAGCTCTGCGTCTGTGAGATCATGACCGCTCTTAAAAAGCCTCAATCCACCACCTCACATCATTTGTCAATACTGAGAGAAGCGGGACTGGTCAAAGAACGCAGGGACGGCAAGTGGTCATATTACCGGCTTGCGGACGGGGCAGTCAATGAGATTCTCAAGCAGGCAGGGGCACTGAAGAAAAAATAATTAAAATTTTAAAGGAGATTTCGAATGTTCTGGAATAATTTAGCGGTAGCTATGAATTTCTTCGTGGAAATTGCAGCAGAGCTGATAATATTATTCATAGGCATAACCTTTCTCGTGGGACTGATCCAGGAGTATGTATCGGATGAGACCATTAAGAGAGCTTTAGGCGGGCGGCACAAAATTCTGGGCAGCATTCTTGGTGCCGGCTTTGGTGCTCTTACGCCCTTCTGCTCCTGCTCCACCATCCCCCTTCTCCTGGGAATGCTCAATGCCGGCGTGCCCTTCGCATCTGCAATGGCATTCCTATTTGCCTCCCCCCTGCTCAATCCGGTGATAATATCCTTGTTCATCATTCTGATGGGATGGAAGACAACTGCGCTCTACTTTGCCGTCACCTTCGTTGGCGCAGTTGCCATCGGCCTTCTGCTCGATGGTCTTGGATTCTCTGATCAGGTGAAACCAGTGGCCGCGGTACGAAGCTGCTGTGACTGCCAGCTGGAAGCAGATGCGAGATCGAGGATACAGCGCTCTGCAGGATTCGCTATCAGCCTGTTCCGCCAGCTCATGCCCTATCTCCTTATTGGCGCAGGCATTGGTGCATTCATTCATGGATTCGTTCCAACGGAGATCATCTCCCGCCTGGCAGGTCCAGAGAATCCCCTGGCGATTCCTGTGGCCGCAATAATCGGCATTCCCATCTATATCCGGGCGGAGACCATGATCCCCATCGGCATGGCACTCATAGAAAAAGGCATGAGCGTAGGTGCCGTGCTGGCGCTGGTCATAGGCGGGGCCGGAGCCAGCATCCCGGAGCTGACGCTTCTGTCTGCCATATTCGAGAAGAAGATGCTTGCTGCTTTTGTGCTCACCATCTTTACCATAGCAGTGGCAGCTGGATCTCTGGCCAATTTGATGGCAATATAGACATCGAATAAGAACGGGACTGACGTCGAGGAGCAGAAAGATACCTTGGAATCAAGTCCCAAAAGTTTGAGCTATCCAGTCCTTTATCTCATCTCTCACTCGCCGAAAGACCAGCAGCTGCTCTTCCCACGATCCCGAGGCTGCGGCAGGATCCTGAAAGCTCCTGTGAATGACCTCTCTGGCCTTGGGCAAGCTGCTGGAAAGCTCAAGCCTGGTGCTGCAGATGGGGCAGGCCTGTCTGGCCCGGTCGCAGACTGTGACCGCCAGATCGAATATGGTATCCCCAAACTCAGAAGAGGTCTTTGAGTGCTGGCCTGAGATGTCAATGCCCATCTCCTTCATCACCAGAACGGCGCGGGGATCGACCGATGTGGCAGCAACCCCGGCGCTGTAGGCCTCGTATTCCTCTCCATGCATGACTCGGAGGAGTCCCTCTGCCATCTGAGAGCGGGCTGAGTTGTGGGTGCATAGAAAGAGAACCTTCTTTTTTTGCTGGTCTGTCATCCCGGGATCATCTCCGTTCTTATGATTGTCTTAATAGACCTGTATCGTGATTGCTCTCATTCAAAAAGATAGACTAAACCGGATCGAATCCCACAGCAGGAGGGCCGATATGGATTACCTGAGCCGGGCAGTCCTCTGCAGCTTTCTTAACGCATTCCTCAAGCTCCTCGAAAACCACGCCCTCGTTCAGCTTTCCTGCAATCCTGAACTTTGCTGCCACCTGGCTCCATCCATCTTCTGCATTCTCCGCAAAGAAATCCGGGCAGGTCTCCCAGCACTGGCCGCAGCTTATGCAGCCCTCTCGATCTATTATTACATTAATCATGAACCATCATTCCTTTAACGCCATTGGCAAATTCTGTCTATCTCCTCAATTTGATTTAATCTTTGGGAGGAGTTATATTGAAATCCTCTTGCTCTTCTATCGTAAACCATGCCCCAAAGCGAGGTGGATAGAAAAGAAATACTCAATGAGATCGACGCCCTCTGCATTATGCACCAGAAGATAACCCGATCCTCGGAGTGCCGGGATTTCAACCATCGCGCTGCTCTGCTGCTGGAACGGCTTGAGGATGCGGGATTCAACCGGCTGGCGGACAGGGCCATGGACCTTCTGGCCTGCTGCAATCCCAAGGACCTCTCCCAGTGCGATAGCATCCAGAGGGCCAGGGATGGTCTGGAGAGAATGAGGGAACTGGCTGCGGAGGATCAGAAAAAATAATTCAGAGGAATCTGGTTTCAGCAAATCTCTGAGCCGTTTTTGCCTCCTTATCCTCACCACATTTTGTATCCTAGATACCTCGCCGCATAAATCAGCCCAATCACTATCACCGCAAGGCCGAAGATCTTGGTGACATATTTTCCCGCCGCCATGTACTTCTCGCCGATCTGCCCGCCCACGGCTCTGGAGAATGTGGCTATGGGAATAACAGGAACACCATGCCCGACTCCGAAGACAAAGAGCATCATCCCCCCACCAAGAGCAGTCACATTCTGGGATACGAGCCAGATGAGCACGGGAAAGACCAGGGATACGGCGCAGGGGGCCCAGCCCAGGGCGAAGAATACTCCCAGAGCAAAGGCTCCTATGAAGGCCGAATACTGGAAGAGCCCTATGGAGAAGTGGACCAGCCGCTCCATGATGCCCTTCTTCACCGGAGCAGTCTCGCCGTCAAGGGCGTCAGCGCTGCCCCGGCCAAAGGATAGGCGGGAACGCACCGGCTCGATGATCTCCCCAATGGGCTTGATTATATTGATGCCCAATATGATCATCAGAAGACCAGCCGCCAGATCGAAGAACCGCGCCTGGCGGATGAAGACGCCTATGTCGGAGAGGAACAGTCCCACTACAAAGAAGACCGCAGCCATGCCCAGGGTGAAGGCCACACCGATCATGAAGCCCTCCTTCGAAGCAGAGGCGGACTTCTTGAGGTACTCCGCCTTCCTGCGAGCAGTCATGACATAGGAGAACATGGCCAGGAGCAGGGCTACAGAGCAGGGCGACAGCGAGGTCACAATGCCCAGGAGGAACATGCCCAGGTAGTTTACGCCCTTCTGAGAGGTTATTCCCTTAAAACCGGTGGCTTCTCCCTGAGCTATGCCGCCGAGGTCGCGGGATAAGTTCTCAGCGCTCTGGATGCCGTCTATCTCACCCTTGCCCAGTTGATAGACATGGTACAAACCACCCACCTTTCCTTCTTTGTCTATCAAGATCAGAGTAGGATTGGCAAAGCCTCCCTCCAATGTGGTGTAGTCGATGTACTTTCCGGTGAGGGGATAGGGAGAATAATCCTCAATCCAGGGCCAGGTGACATTGATGTTCCACCAAGATTTGGCCCAATATCGGCCGTCTTTGGAGTAGGGATTTTTCCTGACATTGAGGGTTATGATCTTGATGCCGGGATCTTTCTGGGCCAGTTGGGAAAGCTGGCTGGTCTGGGCATTTAGAGCATGCTCGCACTCCCGGCAGAGGGGATTCTCGATGTTGGTGATATGCAGAAGAACAACCTCGCCCCGATAATCGGAGAGAGATACATTTTTCCCATCCAGGTCCACTGTCTGAAAATCAGGGGCCAGAGCCTCCTGAGATAAAGCAGAGGACGTGCAAATAAAGAAGACAGAACTTAAGATAACAAAAAATGTGACAGACCCCGATATCAGGGATTTTTTACATTTTATTGACATAGCCACGATCCAATTCTCAGATGTCTGGCATCAAGGATTCCAGTTAGCGGAGTTTTCATCATATTGGCTTATGGCATCCTCCACATAATTCTTGATCCAGTTGTCACCCGTGACCTGATCTGTGCTGTGCCAGACCGGTACGACTTCGCCATCGGAATTGGCGCCCAAAGTCAACACTGCGGTCAGAGGCACATACATGGTGCCGCCGTTTGGATCATAGGCCTGCATGGCTTCCTCAGACCTGGCATCATCGTCGGCGCTCATCTCGAAAATTGCGATCTTGTCATTGAATTCATCGGTTATATTCTGCACCGCTTCCGTCTGAGGTACACAATAGGAACACGACTTGTGCACATAGATCAGCACGGGCTTGCTTTTCAGGGCATCCAGAACCCAGGATGGATGACTGATCTCCCCGCCCGCTCCAGTGGACTGATCCGGGTATGTCGTCCACCATTCATCATTTCCTGATCCTACGGAGTATTCGGCACCTACGGCACAAAAGCCAGATGCCAGAAGGACGATCGTAATCAATGATGCTATTCCAACTGTCTTCTTGATCCTGCTCATAATACACGCTCCTATAACTACAGATATGTCTTGACACTCGCTGGAATTAATTCACGGTAGAGGAGATGCCGCCAAAGAGCCCGGCCACAGCCACCAAACATAGGGCTGGCTGCCCCTGCCATCCTGGTTTCAGCTCCCTTGCAAATGGAGTAGAAACAAGAAAGCTGGAAACCGGAACGAACCGGGTGACTAATTTTAATTTAGCTGCGCCATGCTTCATTGACTTACACCTAATACTCATGCTTCTTTGATATCCGTTCCACACTGAATCCAACGCCATCAGTCAAGGCTCAGCCAGCGTATCGACATTATTGGATATAAGTCTTTCGACAGTATGATCTATATAGCCGTACATGAGAGGAATTTTTAGCCCAACCTATCCAATCTAATTATATTCTGACCATATTATGAGTTTTCAATTGTTAATTTTGACTTTGTTGTAGCATAGTAATTTTCATTAAATTTTTTATATTTAATTATAGACGAATGTCGTATTTGGAGTTGGCCCTTTGACGGGAAAATCTTATATATCGAAATGGATTGATATAGGGCTATAGACATCTGTGGCTTGAAGCCGATTACCAGATGATGCTTGCATGACAGATCTGCAAAGAGAATGGGTGAATGACAAAATGAGCGCTATGAAATGCGAAATATGCAACCAAGATGGAGAGTCCTTTTTCATTGCTACTCATAAAGAGAAGGGTAGAATAAGGATTTGCGAGAGCTGTCTGAAGAGGGAAGCTAAAAAGCTCCTGCCTCAAAAGAGCTGTGGTTGTTGCTGAAGGGAGCAGATCAATTCATGTCATGTATTCCAAAAGAAGCCGTAGATCGGATGACCAGACTTATCGGCGATTCAGATAAAGCCGAATGCAAAGTGAATAAACTGCGTTCTCTGACCATAGGGCTGGATGAGGCAGAGCTGAAGTCGGAGTCGGAGATCTTCCAGGCCATGGCCGATCCCTGCCGCCTCAAGATCCTGTCGCTTCTGCGGGAAGGCGAGCTATGTGCCTGTGAGATTGAGGTTGGCGTAGACCGACCGCAATCCAGCACATCTCACCATCTTTCCATACTCAAGGAAGCCGGGCTCATTAAAGAGCGCAAGGACGGAAGATGGTCCAAGTTCCGGCTTTCGGATGGTGCGGTGATTGAGATACTTAATTTGGCAAAACAGATGATGGAAGATAAGATTTGAAGAGGAAACATTCAATGACGAAATTCTATGCCAGTATTCTGGGAATTCTGACACTTTCCTTAATTGCTCTTGCTCCTGTGGTGAATGCAGGGGGCTGCTGTAGTGGCGGAACATGGGATCCACACGCTTTTCTCGACTCTGAGCCGGGAGCGGTCCAGCCCGTCCAGTCGGGAAGCATCCAGGAAAATGCCACTGAGAAATCCGGGGCCAACACTACAAAGCAAGTTGAGAGAGCTTCCACCTACCCCAACGGCGCGATCCTCAAGCCCATGAAGAGCGTCTCCAGCTCAGATGTGGTGATATATGTGTCCAATGATGATAGCTATGCTGCATCCCACATCAAGGACGCCATCCATATCCCCAGCCGGGACTTTCTGAGCAGCGAGGGAAGCCTGAAGACCGGGGAAGATCTGGCCGGCCTCCTGGGCCAGGCCGGGGTATCCAATAGCGATTCGGTGGTTCTCTACGCCGGCCCGGAGAGCTCGGGCCAGGCCCAATTCGCTTTCTTTGTGCTGAACTACCTGGGACAAAAAGAGGTGAAGATCCTGGACGGAAGCCTGGCCGACTGGAAGGCAGCAGGCCTGCCCGAAGATGTCCAGGAGAAGAGCAAGCCTGCTGTAGAGTATAGCCCTCAGGTCCGGTCTGATGTGATGGCAGAATACGATTATGTTAAGTCCGGCCAGGCGCAGATCATTGATGTGCGGCCTTTTGTGGATTTCGGCAAGGGCCGCATACCAGGATCTATTGCATTTGATCCGGCTAATGTGGTTAAAGGAGACAAGATCAAGGGTGTAGGCGATCTGACCGCAGTATTCTCCAGGCTGGACAAGGAAAAGCCGATCGTGGTCTATTCCGATGACTACAGCCGGTCTGCTCTGGTGGCCTATGCTTTGCAGCTCATGGGATATCAGGCCAGTATCTATAGCTGGGAGGACTGGAAGGCGCATGAAACGACCGAACTGCCGGCCAGTACAGCTCCAGCCGGAGATGATGCCGTCGGCTCCAATTATGTCAAGCTGGGCCAGACTTAATCAATTTTTAAATTAATCTGGGAGGAGGATTTGAATGTCTAATGGGATCGGCAAGGGACTGGATTTTTTATCCCGCTACCTCACCATCTGGATTTTTGCGGCCATGTTCCTGGGAATTGCAATAGGCTACTACTCTCCAGGGATAACTCAGTTCATTTTAAGCCTGCAGATAGGCACAACTTCAATACCAATCGCCATTGGCCTGATCCTGATGATGTACCCGCCTCTGGCCAAGGTAAAGTACGAGGAGCTGGGGAAGGTTTTCAAGGACAGGAAGATCCTCAGCCTCTCTTTAGTGCAGAACTGGATCGTGGGTCCCATTCTGATGTTTGCTCTGGCAGTGATATTCCTGCGGGATTATCCTCATCTCATGTATGGCATAATCCTCATCGGTCTGGCCCGATGCATCGCCATGGTCATCGTCTGGAATGAGCTGGCCTGCGGCTGCACCGAGTACTGCGCCGCCCTGGTGGGCCTCAACTCCATCTTTCAGGTGCTGTTCTATTCCATTTACGCCTATGTCTTCATCACTGTGCTGCCCGCCGCACTGGGTGTGGCTGAGGGAACGCTTGTTGATGTAACCATATCCCAGATTGCAGAAAGCGTATTCATCTACCTGGGAATACCCTTCCTGGCCGGCATAATAACCAGGTTTTCCCTGATCAAGGCCAGGGGAAAAAGCTGGTATGAGGGTCAATTCATACCCAAGATCTCCCCCATAACTCTGGTCGCCCTGCTCTTTACCATCATGGTCATGTTCTCCCTCAAGGGCGACTACATTGTGCAGCTTCCCCTGGATGTGGTGAGGGTGGCTGTACCTTTGGTGATATACTTCCTCCTCATGTTCTTTGTCAGCTTCTTCATGGCATACAAGCTGGGCGTGAACTATGAGAACACGGCTGCTCTATCCTTTACCGCGGCCAGCAATAACTTCGAGCTGGCCATAGCCGTAGCCGTGGGGGTATTCGGCATAGCCTCCCAGGAGGCCTTTGCTGCCGTGATTGGGCCGCTGATAGAGGTTCCTGTGCTCATCGCCCTGGTGAATGTGGCATTAAAGCTGAAGGAGAGGTATTTTGCCGAGACCAGATAAGTGTGCGACAGCCGGAGCTTCGAAAATTAGGATTCATGACTTACATCTTATCAAGTCTGTCCACCAACGCGAAAAGCTTCTCACATGGAGTTATGTAGTCAGCGCAACTGAGACCGCAGTAGGCTGTTAGCCCCTCCTCAATCATTGTGCTCGTGCTCCCATAACCAGTAGAGAAACCAAGGAATGGGTGCGAGCAACGCCCCGTGCCGATATTTTATATCTCCTCGTATTCAGGGAAGGTGACTGCTTCCGACTGGATGTTTCCGTCTGACTCTCAGGCCTGACCGTCGCCCTCATGTTTAGACATTTCACCAACTATCGCATTCCGAAGGCAAGAGCCTTTCCATGTGACCGCAACTGCCTTGCGGAGGACCTCTTCAATTGTGGACGGGACAAAAGGCGGTTGCTTTGCTGCTAAAGTTCTCGCTATGTAACGCGCAAGCAAGGGTTTGCCTGCATCTGGTCCGAGAAGCGCGCGAGCATCTGTCTGAATGGCTTCGTAATCTGGAATCTCCGCATTGACTGTTACCTCCCATTTTTCGGGAAAGCAAGCTATTGAGTCTTTAATAGTTGGAACTGACTGTGGTTCAGTGCTCTCCCCCACCATTTCGAGAAGTTCCTTTGATTTTTCTACGATTTCTTTTTTCGTGCTATTCTTGTCGTAGTCAAAGAGCATATAACATGGAATACCGAGTTCGTTGAAAATACGGTACAAACGATCCATGGGACCTTTCCCGCCACACTGGACAATGCTCACGCCCAAAATATCCAGCGAAATATCTAAGGCCTCGGCATAGATGGGCAACGCGTATTCTTCGGTATCGCCCTCCACGAGTATGATGCGCTTTGCAAAGAAACCTTCGTTGCGGTGCGGATTGTAAGCATGACTATAATAATCGCGTATTGAATCGGGTTTAACCTTGTCCTTGAGGTTCGGATGCCGCGCGATTTCGTCTTCTACCATCCGTGATATAGGCAAATGACACGTTGACGTAGCAACAGTCCTCTTACCACCATCGCCGATGAGTTGACCTTGTACTCGAATGATTTCGTCAAAATCAGCAACATCCACAAAGTGGGAAGAGTGCGTACTGAAAAAGACTTGGTCTCCGGCAACTGCTATCTTTCGGAATAATCGGCGCACCGTCCTTTGTGCCTGAGGATGCATGTAAAGTTCTGGTTCCTCTATGCCCAGGATGAAGTTTCGTTTGGATTCCGGTTTTAGGCTGGTTATAAGGTCGGCATAACTGCGGAGTATGGAGAAAATCGCCGCGCGTTGTAAGCCATGTCCTTTGTTTTCAATCAGCCCACGAAAGCCGTCATCAACGTAAATCTTCGGTGAAGCCATCAAGACTTCAAAGGTCGGCGTTTGGAACTCGAGTTCAATGTCGCAGTTGGCAAATATCTCCTTAATTGCCATATTCAGCTTTGTTTCGATGTTGCAGACCTCTGCGAGCCGTTCCTCGCCACCATCACGGTTCAACTTTTGCGCAACAGACTTGAGAACACTTTTGAGTTCGTCGCGTTTTTCCTGAGTTATGGCATTAATAACAGCGTATATCAGGCGACCGAAAGGATTGGTTTTCGAGACCCTCGATTCATCAGTAATATCTCTGACGGCAGGAATCAGCACAAAGAACGGCAAGTTATTTTTCAGCACGTTAGCATAGCCCTTAGGATTATCAATCCAGCAGTCCTCGTAATCTTCAGGTTTGAGATAATTAGCAGAGAATTCAGCAGCTTTTTCTTTCCAGAGCGTGATATCTGGATTGTCGATGCCAAGAAAGTCAATGAAGGATTGCCCATTTACCACCAAAGTCTCTTTTTTCTGCATCCAGTTATTAATTGCCCCTTTATTGATTTCGCTGGTGCGAAGCCATTTGAGCTTGGGAATGGATTTATTGCATTGCGCGGAGATCTTGATCTTGTCCTCAGCATCCTCTTCGCCAGGTTCAGCTTCATTATTCGTGAAACTTGCCACTCTTGCAGCATGGAATGTGCCATTGGCGAGCAAGTACGGGGCAAATACATCCTTTTCGTAAGTTTGGAGATCGGTAAAGAGACATTCAACTCGAATCTTTAGTGCGGTATCCCTATTCCAGAACGTCTCTTCACTGAGTTGTCGCACTGACGGATTAAAGAAGAAATCCAGCGCCCGGAGTATGGTGGATTTACCTGCGTTGTTTGCGCCAACAAGCGCATGCATGCTGTTAACACAAATTGTCACATCACGGCATGAGCGGAAATTCTGAATTTTTATCCTTTCGAGCTTCATTATCCTTCTCCCTCCCCCACACAAGAGTTGAGCCATAGGCGAAGCGCCATATTTCGCATATCGTCCTCAGTTCCATTTTAGCCGGTTGCAGCAAATCCATCATGAAATACCACAGTACCGATGGTTTTGCTTTCATTGAGCGGCAATGCAAGAACGTACTCTTGGTGAACACCCTCAATAACCAGATCCCTGGGACTTCTGAAGCCGAACCGCTCGTAGTAGCCGGGATCTCCCACGAGGATGCAGCCCTTTGCACCCAATGACTTTAACTTGGACAGGCCTTCACGGATCAGGGATTTTCCAATACCTCGCTTCTGTAATTCAGGCAAGACAGAGATGGGACCGAGGCCATACCAACCAAGGCTACCATCAGAGATGGTCACAGGCGAGAAAGCTATGTGGCTTACCACCTTCTTCCCAGCAACTGCCACCAACGAGATAGTGAGCGCTTTCGCATCTCGTAATGCGTTGATAATGAATTGTTCTGTTTGGTTACTATATGGATGATTCTGAAAAGCTGCTTTTGTGATCACCCATATTGCTTGGACGTCTGATTCTATCTCTGTGTGGATAACTATATTCATGTCCAATTAGCCCCTTATACTTTATCTATTGACGGTAAACTGCATGCACCACCGGTGACTGAAAGCCGTCCGTTGGATGCTCTGGCTGTGCTATACGTGTAACTCCTTTGATCATTTCTACCGCCACGTGTTCTGACAATAAAGGCATTGTGGCTTGTGAACACAGAGTATCTCACCGCGTTGTCTGACCAATAATACATATCGTCGCAAGTAGAATCTAGAAATCCTTATATATGAATAAATAGATTTGTTCAAGTGCTAAATCAGAATCACCGAGGTAGGCTGTGCTGATGCTGGATAAAGAACTGCCAATGATCCCGAGCAAAATAATGCCCATCAACTTGCCGGAGAACGATAAAGAATCCTGCCTGGATAGTAGCCCTTGCTGCGGCGCAGAAAATACTCTGGCCAGGCTTTATGGAGACCAGAGCATTGCTAGAGAGCGATGTATTCAGATATGCTCTCAAGCAAAACGGATTGAGGGGGAGGAATTAACTGCCGAAATAAAGGCTTTCAAGGCCGTAGCAGATGCGACACGCCTCAAGATTCTCAAGCTCCTAAGCGAAGGGGAGCTTTGCATCTGTGAGATAATGCTGGCTCTGAAAAGACCGCAGTCTTCGATATCCCATAATCTCTCCATACTTGAGGACGCTGGCCTCGTAAAAGAGAGAAAAGAAGGAAAATGGTGTCGATACAGTATCTCGTCTGAGGCAGTTATTGATATGGTCAGCTTAGCGGGATGTTTCAAGATAAAATGATTGATTTGCTAATGGGGTGGAGGATATGGTTGGAGGACAGGCAGACGTTAAGCTCGTGAGCAATGCCATGGCCAATGCCACGAGAAGAAAGATCATGGCCATGCTCGTGGAAAAAGAGCGAACAAGAGATGAGGTCGAGACTGCTGCCGGAGGCTCCATGCTCGAGTACCACCTGCAGATGCTGGAGCAGGCAGGGCTGGCGGAGATGAAGGAAGGCCGGATCGTCCTGACCGATTTTGGCAAGAACTTCATGGAGAGCAAGGCAGAGAAGCCTGCTGAGGCAACAAAGGACTTTGCTGGAACCAAGCCCCTGCAAGTCGTCGAGCTGCGCCAGCTCCTGCCCTGCATTGCCGATAGCAGCAAGTTCCGGATAATCGCCCGCTTTGAGCCGCCTCTGGGCGGAGCCCTCAAGCTCCTGGAGCCGCTGTTTCCCAGGGCCAGGTACTCGGATAAAATTGGGGCCCTCATCATCCAGAAGGGCAATATTCTCATCACCATCTATGCCACGGGCAATGTGACCATGACCATGATCAAGAGTGATGAGGAGGCTCGGGAGACTCTAGAGGATCTGAAGAAGACCATCAATGAGGCCATTGCGAAGGGCGTGACGCCGGTCCCGCGGGAAAAGGTCAAAGTGGACCATGCCGAGATCTATAAATATCTGCCCAAGACCGACTGCCGGATCTGCGAAGAGCAGAGCTGCTATGCCTTTGCCATCAAGCTGGTGGGAAGGGAGAACGCCCTGGAAAAATGCACTCCTCTGCTTGAGGCCAAGTATAGCACGAATCTGGAGCACATCAAGACCCTTTTGGAGTATCTCTGAATTCTGAAGGAGGAGCTCATTGAACACATTGACCATCATCCTCACCGACGGGCCTTATATCTCCCAGTATGCGGACATGGCCTATAAGATCGCATCTGAGGCGCTGAAATTAAAGGTCTTCCAGGTGAATTTATTCCTTTATCTGGATGCGGTGCATGTGCCAAAGAGTGGGCAGAAGCCCTCTCTTTTTGCAGATACAGGTCGGCTTTTCCAGGAGCTGGCCGAGAGAGGAGCTGTGGTCAGGGCCTGCGCCAGGTGCGCCGCTGCCAGAGGCTATCTGGCAGATGAGGGCGGCATCTGCTCGGATTATCTTCAGGGAATAAAGATCACCAGCCTCTACGATCTGGCGGAGATGCTGAAAGATAGCGACAGGGTAATTTCCTTATCGAGATGAGATCCATCTTCTACCTCCTGGATGTCGCACCCTATGGATGCGAGAAAGCATACGGCGTGCTCAATGCAGCTGCGGTGAGCATAAAGATGGAAGTGACTATTGGGCTATATGCCGATGGAGTCTACCTGGCCCTGGCTGGCCAGGATAGCATGGCTCTTGGCCTGCCAAACCTCTCAGATACAATCTATGCCTATCCTGAGATTCGGATCATAGCTCATGAACCATCCCTGGTTAAGAGAGGACTCATGAATCAGGATCTGATAGAGAGTGTGGAGCTTGTGGATGAAGACGAATTCATTAAGCAGATTCATATTGCAGATTGCATCATCGAGGCTTGAAGGGTGAAGTATGGATAAAAAAGATATCTTCCTTCTGACCAAGCCGCCCCAAAGTGATCGAGGCAAATTATGCCTCCAACTGATTGAGCAATCGGAAAATCCGGTACTCTACCTGGCCGCAGATGGGGTATACAACCTGCTGGATGCCGCTTCCCTGAATGAATTGCCCCTCAAGAGGATTCTAGCCTGCAAGGAGGACTTGCAGGCCAGAGGTGTGCAGGCAGGAGAGCAGGTGATTGTGCCGGATAACTTCTACGAATTGCTCGTAGGAGAGATGATGTCCGAAGGCAGTCGTATTTATACGCTTTAGCTAATGCTGCCTTGGAAGCAGCTGTAGTCATCATAGAATCCTTCTTTTCGCAATTGTACCGCTGGCTATTGTATGGCTATTTCTATAATTGCCAAGAGGAAATTTGGCCGTCTTATCTCACGTCAACGACTAAAAACATACCCTTAATTCTTTTGTTTCATCATTCCGTTGATGGACGCTCCGGCAAAGGCGGCTCCCACCACGATATTGGAGAAGTAGGTCGCCAGCCGCCAGAGTATCACCAGAGGCCCCAGGAGCAGCGGCGGCACGAACTTGGAGTAGAGAAAGCTCATGGAAAGCTCGGCCACGCCGCTCCCGCCCGGGGTCAGGGGCAGTATGGCGATTATGGCCAGGACGAGTTGAGAGGTGATGGAGAAGAGATACATGGGATCAGAGCCCATCCCAACCAGCAGGGCAGAGGGAACCAGAAAGTCGCACATCCAGATCAAAGCGGTGATGACAGCCATGATCGGAGTGCGGCGGACCGTCTCCCTGGCCAGCTGAATTCCCGCATCCCTGAAGGTCCAGATCTCCTTTTCCAGGCTGTATACAATGGGGCGATTGCCGGTCTTCTTCTTGATCCAGGCTACAAACACTGATATCCTCTCCGGACGCCGGACCAGCTGCCAGAGAAAGAGCAGAATGAGAAAGAGAAGAACGAAGAAGAAGGCACCCACCTTTAATCCGAATCCGGTAAGGAAGTTGGTGAAGATCAGGAAGAGAGCCAGCGCCCCAACAAAGAATATGCTGTCCAGGAGCCGCTCGCCAACCGCCACAGCTGTAGCCCTGCCGTAGCTCATGCCATTGTCGGCCAGAATCTTGATTCGCAGCGGCTCGCCTCCGGCTGAGGATGGAGTGAGAGCGCCCAGAAAGTTTGAGGCCAGGGTGGATATAATAGAGAGGCGAAAGGTGATCTCATGGCCGGCTAAGGATGCCAGCAGCTTGAGCCTGAACGCATAAAAGATCCAGGAGAGCATATGTAAAAGCAGACCCAGTATCAGGAATCTGGCCTGGACCTGGGAGATTATCTTCCAGCTCAGATCTGTATCCGTGAACTCTAATATTATTATGATCGAGGTCAGGCTCATGATCGTCGCCAAGAGCAGAGCTCTGACCTTCTCGTCTTTTATTTTATTTTTTATTTCATTAATCAAATTCCATTCTCCCAGGCCCCCTCAGGCGCGGCCTGCGACATCAATATTTCACAGCACCTCGAAGAGCGTAACCGCATTTATGCCACATCTCTGTAAACCGATTCCATGAGGTCGATGGCTCTCTTCCAGGTGTAATTCTCTTCCACTGCCCGCCTTCCCTTCCGCCCCAGCTCTGCCCTCCAGGCAGGGCTATGGTGAAGCCTTATGATCAACTCGGAAAGCTCCTCCCGGCTGGAATAAACGCAACCGCCCTTCCTGGCAACCTCATTGACACCGGGGGTATTGTAGGCCAGGACGGGCGTCTCGCAGGCCATGGCCTCCAGCAGAACTATGCCGAAGGCCTCCAAGCGGCTCTGAGTGGGCAGGACCAGCATCTCTGCTCGGGAGATTGTATCTATAAACATGCTTCGCTCAAGCCTCCCGGTAAACCTGGCCCGAAGCTGGAGTTTCTCTGCCATCTTCTCCAAACGGTGGCGATCCTCTCCGTCTCCCACCAGCACCAAATCCAGCTCTTCCGTCTTTTGCACCTCCTTCATGGCCTGGATCAGCGTGGCTACGCCCTTATATCCCACCATCCTCCCGGCATAAAGGACATAATTGCCCTTCATCATACTCTGAGGATAGCGAGAGATGTCCACGGCATTTGGAACCACCCTGACCTTGTCCAGGTAGTCCTGCAGAACGGGAGAGGTCCGGGCATAGCTCATGGTTGTGGCTATGATCACCTCTGCCTCATCCAGTACAGGCAGGACCAGATTGCTGCTGGCCTTCTCCGCCACAGCGGCCAATTTTCGGGGCAGGGCATGGCCCTGGAAGGCATCCGGAAGCACCACATCATTGTGATAGGTTACCAGATGGGGCGCTTTATGCCGAAATCTATAGGCGAAGATGGGACTGGGGATGTGGCTGTGGTAGATGTCGGCCTGAAATTCGGGAAGTTTAAGAGGAATTGGCGAATAAAAAATATCTATGCTGGGGATGATGATCATCCTTCCGGCCCATCTTCCTACGGAGGAGGCTACAGTAACCTCATGGCCTCTGCCGACCAGACCTTCCGCCAGCTCTTTGACATGATACTCCACACCTCCCACATGGGGCGGGAAATAGGGAGAGATCTGGGCTATCTTCATCTGGGCTCGATCAGGCTTGACTCTTGGCCTTGGACAACATGATCTTTTTCAATGCTCTTAAGCGGTCAGAATCTTGCTTCTCTCCAGATCCGCGGCAGCAACAGGCCTTTTCTCCTCATCGGGATAGCCGAAGGAGATGATGCACTCCACCAGGAATTCATCGGGCAGGGCCAGAGTCTGCTTGACATAATCCTCGGCGCTCATAATGCTGCTGTGCCTCCTATTTCGAATCTGGATCCAGCAGGAGCCCAGTCCCAGGCTGCATCCGGCAAGCTGCAGGACTATAGCAGCAATGGAGCAGTCCTCCACCCAGACATCCGACTCCCCCTGGACCGCAGCCACAACCACGCCCAAGGCCGCACCCTTCAGAAAGCTGCTGCCACTCTCTTTTGCAGAGGAGAGCTTTTCCAGCATTGCTTTATCGGTGATGAAGACAAATCGCCAGGGATTGATGCCCCGTGAGGATGGTGCGCGCAGGGCAGCTTCCTTGAGCTGCTCGATCTTCTCTGCATCTATCTCCCGATCCTGGTATCTTCTGATGCTCCGCCGATCTCTCAATATCTCCAGCATATCGATCTAAACCTCCCGCCTCTAATCTTGGTTAAAGATGCTCTTGATGCTTCTGGCAGCCAGAAATCCCGTGGAGAATGCCGCCTGCAGATTGTAGCCTCCCGTATCCCCATCCACATCCAGGACCTCGCCCACCAGATACAGTCCCTGGACCAGCCTGGACTGCATGGTCTTGGGGTCCACCTCCGAGGTCTCGACCCCCCCTCTGGTGCACATGGCTGCATCAAGGCTGCAAACTTCGGACACCACCAGAGAGAGAGCAGTCAGATTATCAATCAATCGATTCCGCATCTTTCGGCTCAACTGAGAGATGGGCAGGTCGGAGGATATCCCCGAGATCTGCAGCAGCCTCTTTGTCATCCGGGAGGAGAGACAAAGGCCGGGAGGCGTGAAAGGGGACAGATCGGCGAGAACTGCCATCAATCTCTTTGCCCCATCATTTTTCGCCTTTTCCACCAGCCAATCCTCCAGTGCATCCCTTCTCTCCTCAGAGATAAAAGAGAGCTTGATTGCGTCATCAGCCCGGATATATCGTGATAGGTCCAGGATTCCCGGCCCGGAAAGCCCGTCATGAGTGAATAGAATATCTCCATGATGCTCTTTGATCTTTGTCCTGCGGACAAGAGAGATCTTGATATCGGAAAAGGATAGGCCAGCCAGATCAGAGAAGGGATAATCCTTTATGATCACCGGCGAGAGAGCCGGGCCGATCTCGGATATGCTGTGGCCCAGGGCCCGGGCGAAGGCATAGCCGTCTCCGCTCGATCCTGTGGCGGGATAGGAGGCTCCCCCTGTGGCGATCACCAGCAGACAGCAGCGATATCTGTTTCCAGCGGCACAGCTCACCAGAAAGCCGTCCTCGGTCCTGGATATGGACCTGACAGCATGGCCGCAGCTGATCTCCAGGCCCAGTTCCCGGCATTTCCCGGTCAGGACATTGACAACATCCCTGGACTGCATGCTATGCGGGAAGATCTTGCCCCCTTTTTCCTGGACCATGCCCAGCCCTGATCGGGCAAAGAAGGAGATCAGATCGGAATTGGTAAACCCAAACAGGGCCGGGCGGAGAAATCTGCCCCTATCTCCATAGTGGTTTAGAAATTCCCTGATATCTCCGCCATGAGTTATATTGCATTGGCCGGAGCCTGAGATAAGAAGCTTATGCCCGGGGGAGTTTTTTTTCTCCAATATCAAAATACTCTTGGCCTTATACGCAGAGTTTATGGCGCAAAAGAGACCGGAAGGCCCGGCTCCGACAATAATCAGATCGTAATCATCTGCCGGCAGTAGCTCAATTCCTTCGCCTGCTTCAGATATGCCACCCGACTCAGAAAGGGTTTCTTTGTGAAATACAACCAATTTAACCTCTCTTTATCAATTGCCGCCATATGGATTTGGAAGATGGATTTAGGAATCGCTTATATAGCTTTATGCGCTAAATATGAATATCAGATCAGAGGCGCGATATGCTTAGGATTACTCCCTATTTAGGCATCTTAGTCCTGATAGTGTCCATAGGCGGATTATTTTATCCCAAGCTTGGCTTGTTCCTCCTTCTCATCTTTGCCAGCCTGATGATCATAGCTCCCTTCAGAGGACGCTGGTTCTGCGGAAATATTTGCCCGCGGGGCAGCTTTGTCGACTTCTGGATGGCCCCCTTGAGCCGAAAACTGAAGATTCCAGCTCAGTTTCGCAGCATGTGGCTCCGTGTCCTCATATTTGTTTTGCTCATGGGATTTATGGTCTATAGAATCATAAATACGGGAGGAATAGTGGACAAGATCGGCATGGTCTTTGTGACCCTCTGTATCCTAACCACATCGGTTGCCATACTTTTTGGAGTGATCATTTCTCCCAGGGCCTGGTGTTCATTCTGCCCCATGGGAACACTGCAAAGGGCCATGGGAGGCAAGAGATATCAGCTCAAGCTGGATGCAGACAGATGCATAGATTGCGGCAGATGCCAGAAGGTCTGCCCCATGCAATTGCCTGTAAACGAGATCATGGATAAGCCGGACTGCATCAAATGCGGAAGATGTGTGGAAGCATGCCCTAAAAACGCATTAAGCTTTTAGAATGGACGGTATTGTACCTCGTTTTCTCTAAAATGACATAAAGGCCCTGTACCCAGGCGGTCGATCTGCCTGTTTGTAGCATCTAAACGGGGGGGGCATGCTGTGAGCATTGGGATGCTATTCCTCTCCTGCTGGAAATGGCGTGTACCTTAATGCTTGCGACCCTTTGGGGCGGGATGCGGCATGGTTGCATGGATATGTGATAGCATTGATAAGGCAGTCTGGATCCGGCATGGGGTAATGTCTGTCGCTTACCGAGAGCCCGCTTAACCTGATGGGCGGATGTAGCATGGTTGCCTGGGATTCGTCCTGGCAGTTATCAGAGCGCCAATGCTCCCCATCGATTAAGCAGCAAGGCTAATTGAAATCTTGCTAGCAGTAATTAAGGAGCTTTGGATCCGGCTTGGGGTAATGTCTGTTGCCTCCCGAGGGCTCGCGCCCCTCTGGGGCGAGATGGGGCACGGTTGCCTGGGATTCCTGATGATAGTAATCTTGCAGCCATTATCACAGGCTTTGATAAAAATAAAAGAAAGCTAGTGTCTCGTCAAATATCTAATGTCGAATAAAGCCGGGAGAGTTTAACTCTAGCATCTTCAGTAGTGAATCGCCAATTTACCTTTGCATTTTTATTATTTCTAGAACCCTTGCCATGCTGCTACTTCTTTCTTTACAGTTTCGATATTATCGATTCTTCTATTCAGGCATTGGCTTGTGAGCACATTCAACTCAATTTCAACAATATTCAACCAACTGCCATGCTTTGGAGTGTGCACAAACTCAAACCTATCCCATAACGCTTTTGCCTTATCAGGTGGGAACTTCTCATAGAGCGATCCTGCGTTATGTGTGTTAAGGTTGTCCATCACCAATGTAATTTTTTCTGCATATTCGTATTGGGCGGCGATTTCTTCTACAAAGCAAGCCCATTCCAGAGCAGTTCTTCTTTCAGTGACCTTTACCATGCGCTTCCCTGCCAATGGTTCACAGGCAAGGAAAATGTTGGATTTGCCGCAGCGCTTGTATTCATAATCGTGTTTAGCCGTTCTTCCAGGAGATGCCGGGATTGGGACTCTTGTTTCAGAGATCAGCTGTTTTGGTGATTCGTCCATGCATATAATCGGGTGACGTGGATCAAAGGGTCGCTTATATACATCCAACACCATTTCCATATTCGCGACGAAGCTACCGTTTTGATCTGGCGGAATTACCCATCCCTTGCGTTGCCAGGGTTTGATTTCGTTTTTTAAAAATTCGACGCACGGTTTCATGAGAAATGCTGTCAATATAATTGAGCTCGACAACCTTGTCGGCCAATAGCCTCAAAGACCAACGTGCAAAGCCTTCTGGTGGCTCGCCGCAACTCAATGCAACCAGATGGGCTTCGAAATCTCCATCAGCCTTTTTGGCGTAAACACGGTTTCCAACTTTTTTATCAAGGGCAGCATCAAGACCTTCCTCGACAAATCGCTTTTTTACGCGGTCGATCTTTCTCATGCTGATATGGAGCACACGGGCAATTTCTTCATTGGTCGAGTGTTCTGTCTGGTACTCTCCTTCGTCACAATCGAGCAGAATCAATGCATTGAGGATTTTCTGTGATTTTTGCGTTCCCTTGGATGCAAGATCGCCGAGAGTTTTGCGCTCGTCCTCGGTTAACGTCACAATGTATTTCTTCATATCCTGCTCACCAAGATTGGATATGAAGCTAATATGTCTTATGCTTTACGACACTTAACTATTGACGCGACACTAGCTTTGGCAGGCATGAATGGCCTTTACATCTACATCTTCCGGAAGCAGGTGTCCTTCTTCTTCATACTCTTCTTGGATCATCTCGAAGACATTTATCAACTCTGCCTGCGCCTCATCAGGAGTCTTGCCCCATGCGTGGCAGCCCGCAATTGCGGGCACATAGGCAGAGAATGTGCAATTGTCTTCTGGGCGAATGATTATGGTGTAGTCATAAAGACGTTTCATTAGAAATTACTTCATCCTTATTTGCATATAATACTACCCGATGGAGAAGTGCGTCTTAGCGGATCATTACCCGCTGTTTCCCTAGGCAAGGCCTCCAGGCATTGGCGCGGAACAGTCATTCAACTGTGGAGCTGCCAATGCCCTGCGTCTTGGCTGGCCTGCCTGGCCGCCGACCATGAGCCGGGCCGTCCGGGGGCATGCGGCAATGCCGTCAGGGCGGGATGGCTTGTCCGGCAGGCGATCGTTTCTGAGGGGCAGGAGGGCGAGCGGGCATGATGCCTGAATATGCTGGTATTTGAGCCGGGATTTCAGGATCGCAGCAGATCCCGGCCGGGCCATTGCCCTCGTTCGGCGCCTCGCCTCTCTTGGTCTATCCTTCTGTGCGGGCTTGTTTGCCGCCATCTGACCAAGAAGGGAGGGTGTCGATCTATCTCAGGAGAGAGATAGATGCCTGCTGATAGGCAGAATGGTTAAAATATCTTGATGACAGTTTTATGGGCGGTATCCGATTATGGAAGTTATCGATGAAATTGCAAATGTCTTGAAGATGGATCGAGACGTTCTTGCCAAAGCAAGCATCAAGGCTTTTTTGGAGAGAGAACTCAGATGCATCGAAGCGGATATTTTTGAGATTTGGACAAAGCATGGCATTAGATCCATCTTTGAGCTGGATGATAAGCTGAAAAAAGGAGAGGTAAGGGAAGAAGATGTCCTGGATGATTTTCAGGAACTTGACTACCTTGAATCCAGGAGAGATGAGATATTAGCAGCAATGAAGAGCCTTCCCCAGAAGTAGTAGATCTGGCATTGCTGAAAAGGATCATAGATCTGGAATATGCCTGCATCTCTACTGATTCTATAATTTCCCGAGGCAAGCTTAGAGCATTTTTAATTGACGGATCGTTTGTGGATGTGTGGTTTTCGCAGAAAATCCCAGGTCGGTTTTCGTATCATTGGGAGCGCAGGCACATTGATGGCTCCATGTACCGCCATGATAATTTTCCAGATATAACCTGGCAAAGGATATCTACCTACCCTAAACACTTCCACAATGGCTCACAGGATGCGGTTGAAGCGTCCCATATTCAAGATAATCCCGCAGCAGGTTTGAACCAGTTCATGGAGTCTGTCCGCCGCAAGCTGGCAAAGGATGGCGCAGAGATTCCTTGATTAACTCCCAAGCCACTGCCCGCGCCTGGGGCCTCCGCTTGGTTTCCGTCCTGCCGCTGGCTTGCCTGGCCGCCGCCCATGGGCCGGGCCATCCGGGCTTGGGCGAAGCCGTCAGGGCGGGCTGGGCTGCCCGGCAGGCGATAGTTTCTGAGGGGCGGGAGGCCGGGCGGGCCTGATGTCTGAAGAGGCAGGTATTCGGGCAGCCGGGATTTCAGGCTCACAGCAGACATTGAATTCGCGGTCTTTCGCTCAACAGCGGAATACAATCAAGGAAACAGCTACATACCTAAAGAGATTAATTATTATGCAGGTTGATTATTTCATTCGAGGCCTACAATTGAAAGTCAGAACCGTCATTAAGCTGGTAGAAGAAGATGGATGGTTCCTTGATAGAACAAGAGGCAGTCACAGGCAGTACAGGCATCATTTCAAGAGAGGATTGGTGACCATCTCTGGGAATTTGGATGATGAAGTGCCAAGAGGCACCTTGAATAGTATATTGAAGCAAAGTGGTCTTAAGGAGATCGAGAAAGATGACTGAGTATCTGATTATCATTGAAAAGGCTGAAAATAATTACGCTGCATATTGTCCGGATTTGCCCGGCGTCATAGCTACTGGTCCAACGAAAAAAGATACGCTGGAGCTGATGAAAGAGGCAATAGAATTTCACCTGGAAGGGCTGAAGGCCGAGCGCCTTAGCATACCCAAGCCAACTACGACTGCGGCTTCTGTGAATGTAAGTGTTTAGAAGCTTGATTTTTCTTTTGCGGTCTATTTGAATAAGCATCGCCGGGCCACAGCCCGATTCCGGTTGTTATTATGTTTGGATCCGTAGCTCTCGCTCATGGTGGCCATCAGCTGCCAGTTATCTGGGTTGTGACGATGTCGTCAGGGCGGGCTGGCTTGCCCGGCCGGCAATCGTTTCGGTGGGACAGGAGACCGGGCGGGCCTGATGCCTGAGGATGCTGGTATTCGGCAGCCGGGATCTCAGGCTCGCGGCAGGCCCCTGCCTGGCCGTCGCCGCGCCTCCCGCCGCCCGGCGCTCTCGGATCGCCTTTCGTTCTGCCACTGGCTTGCCTGGCCGCCGCCCATGGGCCGGGCCGTCCGGGCCAGCGGCGATGCCGTCGGGGCGGGCTGGCTCGCCAAGCAGGCGATCGTTTCTGAGGGGCAGGAGGCCTGGCGAGATTGATGCCTGAAGATGCTGGCATTCGGCGGTGGGGATTGGAGGCCCGTAGAAGAGCCCGCCTGGCCAACTCTCCGCTAGCCTTTCTGCGCCAACCGGGCGGATCAAGCGGTTATGTCGTCAGGGCGGATGTATTTAATCAAACAAGAGAACTTACTATTGGTTATGGGAGTATTTTGGCCGGTACAGCTTTTCGAATTATTCTTTACCCAAGGCAATCAGGCCGCTACTTGGATTCAAGCCACTCGTCTCGAGAGATTCCAGCTTGTCTCAAGATCTTTATAAGTAGATCAACGCTTATGTCTTCCCCACGGTGTGAATTAGGAATGACAACCGAATCATCGCCTCTAGCCATCACATCGTGCTTTGATCCTGGAAATGGACCTTCGAATCCCAATTTTCTTAATCTTCGTATCAGCTCTCTTCTTGAGACCGGAGTTAGCTTATTCGACAACGCTTACCGGCTCCGCAGAAACTACAATTGATGCTGCTCCTATAGATGGAATTGATCTTCCTGTTCTGAGCCGAAAGACAATCCAATCTTCCAGAGCGCTCATGAGGCTATCCCTGCAGGCCTCCAGGGTCTTTCCAGTAGCCCACACCCCTTTGAGTTCGGGAATCTCGCCATAAAAGGGCTCTGGATCGTCAATGATCTCATAGGTTGCCTTATCCATTGCCGCTTTGATATATTCTACAAGCATCTGCGAATTTATTAACTGCAATGAGATATATTCTTTCGCTCTGCCCACTGTGCTTATAGGAGAGGGAATTTCATTATTTTTCAGGTTACATGGGATCTTGATTTTGGCTGCCGGGATCTCAGGTTCGCGGCAGGCCCCTGCCTGGCCGTCGCCGCGCCTCCGCCGTCCGGCGCTCGTGGCTCGCCTTTCGTCCTGCTGCTGGCTTGCCAGGCCGCAGCCCATGGGCTGGGCCGCCCGGGCCTGCGGCGATGTCGTCAGGGCGGGGCTGGCTTGCCAGGCAGGCAATCGTTTCTGAGGGGCAGGAGACTGGTCGAGCCTTATGTTTCCGGACAAGCACTTCTTTGAATACAATTGCTTAATGAGAAATAATCCTAGGCGGCAACGTACTCTCGGATCTCCACCTGAGCGCCTGTACTTGCTTTGTTCTCTGCATCTTCGAGCAGCTCTGACGCAATATGTTCACTGACATATGCCTCCCCACAATTGGGGCACACTTGAGCAGGCACACATTTTACTACCATAGTCAAACAACCACATTCAAAGGTAACTGTAGTTGTTCCTGGCTTAGTAAATGCTTTTTTGCAAATAACGCATTTCATCGAATCCTCTTCTTGCATTCCTGGTCCCATTCGGCGGGATCGGGCTCATAGACCGTGATGACGATTATCTCCTCATCGAGGCAATTGTTTGCGGCTACAATATGGATAATCCGTCCTTTATAGCACCCCAGGATCAGGCGACTTGGGTAGGGTGTATCATCTGGATACTCTTCAATCGCCTCACCTGTCTCCAGCACATATCTCACTTCTTCTGCACTGATCTTTAGCTCGAACATCCGTTTGACAGCATGAAGGCGATAAGTGATCTTTTCGTTTCTCATGACCAGGCCATTATAGACTTAGCTGCCGTCTCATCCCATAAATCTTTCTCGCTCTGAAAAGCACTCAACGGATGCTTTGTGCATTTTACACATTCATCAAGGAATTAGTCTGTCACCTATTCTGGGAAAAACTGGGAGTTGATAGCCGAGGTTTCAGCTGGGACATTCTCTTAAAGCGGGGCCATCAATTGCGCTTCCCGCCGCCCGGCATTCGTCCGCCTTTCGTCTCAGGCTGGCGATCTCGTCCGCTGATATGCGAGCGAGGGAGCTGGAGGCCTGGCGGTGATTTCTGAATATGCTGGTATTCGACAGCCAGGATTTCTGGCCCACAGCAGGCTCCAGCTTGGCCATCGCCGCACCTCCGCCGTCCGGCGCTCGTGGCTCGCCTCTCATCCTGCCGCGGGCTTGCCTGGCCGCTGCCCGTGGGCCGGGCCGTTCTGGCCTGCGGCGATGCCTTCAAGGCGGGATGGATTGCCCGGCAGGCGATCGTTTCTGGGAGGCAGAAGGCCGATTGTGGTGGATAACAGGAAGAGATGGAACCGTGCCAACAAAATGTCTATTCACAAAATGATAGCCGATCCAGATAGCATACAGATATTAAGCATAAGCAACAATCACTGAGAGGGAAATGGTGATTTCAGTTGCTGGTGAAGTTTGAGGTTTACTTCGATGGAGAGAACTGGTGCGCTCGTGGGATAAGTGCGGGCATATTCACACAAGGGAAAACCCTTGATGATCTAACCGAAAACATAAAAGAGGCAACTAGTCTGCATTTTGAAGATCTCTTAGAATCCGGCGAAGAGCTGAAGATCTTATCGATTTCCGAATTTGAGGTGCAGCCACTTGCGAAAGCTTCCGGTTGTTAGCGGCGAGAAGCTCATCAAAGTGCTTGTTTCTCTTGAATATGAAATCATCCGGCAGAGAGGAAGCCACGTCCGGCTGAAAAATCCAACTGAGGCAGGGGAGCATAATATCATGTTCCCTTGCATGAGGAGTTGGCAAAGGGCACACTCAATGATATTTATCTCAGGTATCCATCTGGAATGGGATTTCCAGAGATGACTTGATAGAATTGATTCAGCAATTGTAATAGATGAAACTTATCACCGTTGGCCTGCAATCTGATGAAGCTATTAACCTATACCATCCGGCAGTATGCCGGGCAGACCTGAATAAGAGATGCTCGAACCGGCAGGATACGGCCAGGCCATCGCTTGCGCTTCCCACCTCCCGCGCCTGGGGCCACTGCTCGCCTTTCGTCCTGCCGCTGGCCTGTCTGGAAGTCGATCGTTTCTGAGGGGCGGGAGGCCGGGCGGGCATGATGCCTGGAGATGTTTGGTTTGGGCAGCCGGGATCTCAGGCCCACGGCGAGCCCCGGGCTTTCCGTCGCCGGGCCTCCCGGCGCCCGGCGCTCTCGGCTCGGCTATTGCCGCTGGAGGGCGCTGCTATATGTGGCCATGCTGACAGGGAACGTTGGCCATGGCAGCGCAATCATCGAGGGGCTGGCTTGTTCGTCAGCTCTCCAGCAAAAATTACCAAAACGAAAGAAAATAATTATGCTTCATCAAGCCACTCTTCGCGGCTGATACCGGCTCGCTTTAAAATCCTCTGCAAAAGATCTACGCTGATATCACCGCCATGAGGATTCGGAATTCGTACCTCCAATATCCCTCTGGACATATATTCGTGATCTGCTCCGGGATAAGGGCCCACAAATCCAAGCCTGCTCAATCGCTTGATCAACTCCCGTCTCGAAACAGGGGTAAGTCTATTCGGCAATCGAAACCGGCTCCGCAGAAGCGCTAATGATATGGCCGCCGATAGCAGGTATGGGATGTCCTAACCTGAGCTTCAGTGCGATCCATCCCTCGATTACGCTTTGAAGTTCCTTGCGGCATGCTTCAAGAGTCTTGCCTGTGGCCCAGACACCCTCCAGCTCTGGAACTTCTCCATAAAAAGGCTCAGGATTATCGATAATCTCGTAGGTCGCCCTTTCCATGGCTGCCTGGATGTATTCGCCGAACATCATCCGTCATAAAGAACTTGATGAGATTATAGCCTTTCGCTTCCGGCCAAGCCGTCGCCACGCCTCCAGCCGCCCGGCGCTCTCGGCTCGCCTTTCGTCCTGCCACTGGATTGCCTGGCAGCCGCCCCTGGGCCGGGCCGTCAGGGACTGCGGCGATGTCGTCAGGGCGGGCTGGCTTGCCCGGAAGGCGATTGTTTCTGAGGAGCAGGAGGCCGGGCGGGCCTGATGCCTGGAGATGCTTGGCTTGGATGACCGGGATCTCTGGCCCGCAGCAGGCACCAGGCTGGGCCATCGCCGCGATTCCGCGCCCTCCCGGCGCTCTCGGCTCGCCTTTCGTCCTGCTGCTGGCTTGCCTGGCCGCCGCCCATGGGCCGGGCCGTCCGGGCCTGCGGCGATACCGTCAGGTGGTCTGACTGGCCGAAGACGGTCATTTTCGGGAGCAAAAGGCATTTTTCCATGCGCTGATCTTAAGAAATTTGTCGTTGCTATATAACCTCTTGATCGAAGCTTTGATCTTTTTGAACGGCAATAATTGATTATGCGTATTGAAGATCTCCGGAATAAAGATCGAGAGGAGATTCTAGAGATTGCTGCAAAGCATGGCGCTCGTAACGTCAGGATCTTTGGCTCAGTTGCTAGAGGCGAGGCTGACTCAAAAAGCGATCTCGATATCCTGGTAGAATTTCTTCCAGGCGCAACTTTGCTTACCCATTCGGCCATGATCCGAGAACTTGAATCATTGCTAAAGATCAAGGTCGATGTAGTCAGTGAACGTGGCCTGAGAGAGAGAATTCGAGACAGAGTTCTTAGCGAGGCGGTGCCTCTTTGAGGGACGACAGAGAGCGCCTTCGTGATATTAACGAGGCTATAGAAAATATTGAGA
>JAGOLL010000090.1 GCA_017994055.1 Methanothrix sp. | reverse complement strand
CCAAGACGGTCTCCCTCAAGGAGTCCCTGGAGCAGTACATCTACTACCGTTCCATTGTCATCGAGCGGCGAACCCGGTTCGAGCTGGATGCAGCGGAGAAGAGGGCCCACATCCTGGCTGGACTGCTTATCGCCCTCAAGAACATAGATGAGGTCATCAGGATCATCAAGGCCGCTGCCTCTCCCGTTGAGGCCAGGGACGCCCTGGTTCAGGCTTTTTCCCTCAGCGAGGAGCAGGCCAAGGCCATATTGGAGATGAGGCTACAGAGGCTCACGGGCCTCGAGCAGGAGAAGATAGTCTCCGAGGCGGCGGAGTTGGAAAGGCTTATTGCAGAATTGAAAAAGATCCTCTCCAGCAATCTGGAGATCCTGGCCATAATCAAAAAAGAGTTGGAAGAGCTGATCAGCAATTATGGCGATGCGCGGCGGACGGAGATCATAGAGGCGGAGGGAGAGGTGCGCCAGGAGGACCTGATCCAGGAAGAGGAGGTGGCTGTGACCATCACCTCATCCGGCTATATCAAGCGCCAGCCGCTCACCGCTTATCGCAGCCAGAGGCGAGGTGGCCGGGGCGTCATAGGGGCGGAGACCAAGGAAGAGGAGTTCGTGAGCGATGTCTCCACCGCCTCAACCAGGGATTACCTCCTCTTCTTCACCGACAAAGGCAAGGCCCACTGGCTCAAGGTCTACGAGGTTCCATCTCTGGGCAGGGCGGCGCGGGGCAAGTCCATAGTCAATCTGCTGCAGCTGGAGCCGGATGAACGGATCACCGGGGCCATACCGGTCAAGAGCTTTGAGACGGGATTCATCATCCTGGTTACCAAGAGCGGCAATATAGTCAAGATGCCCCTGCAGGCATTCTCCAATCCCCGGAAGGGCGGGATCAAGGCCGTCAATCTGAAAGGCGACAGCCTGGTTTCGGCCAAGCTCACAGACGGTAGTCGGGAGCTTCTGGTGGCCACCAAGTTCGGAAAGGCCATCCGCTTCAAGGAGAGCGATGTGCGGGCCTCCAACCGGGGGACCATGGGGGTGAAAGCCATCAGCCTGAACATGGGAGACGAGCTGATCAGCATGGATGTCATCCATAGCGGCTCGGACTGGACACTTCTCACCATCACCAATCAGGGCTACGGCAAGAGGACTGAGCTGCAGGAGTATCCCATTCAGAGGCGGGGAGGAAAAGGGGTCAAGAACATCGACGCCCGCAAGGGCTATGTCTGCGGCACCACCACCGTCTCGGAGGAGGATGAGCTGCTGGTGACCACCAAAGAGGGTGTGATGATCCGCATTCCGGCGGGGGAGATCCGAGTGCAGGGCCGGGCCACCCAGGGCGTGCGGATCATGAATGTCAAGGCCGGGGACGAGGTGGCAGCGGTGGCGAGGATTGCGTAGGCTCGCTGCCCACACCTATACTTATCTCAATTTTTAATTCTTATCTGCAAATAGCCTAGCCATTGATCTCTCAGTTCGTCTTTCAGAGATTGGGAGTCAATTTTCCATCCTTTTAAAAGGCCAAAGATGCCCCTTTTCTTCAGCTCAATCTCTACCTCTTCTCCATCCTTGAGGTTAATTTCTCCCAGGGGCTTTAGGACTCTATTTTTATATCGGGCTTTGATAACTTCGCTCATATTTCTACTGATGATGTTTCTAATCTCCAAAGATAAAGTCTCTGTATGGCTGCGACGAAAACCTTTCTTGAAAAGCCACGACTCAAATCTCATCCTGACTTAAGGCTAAAACCATCAGCTCACCGAAAACAGCTCTAAAAGCAGATTCCTCTGCATCCTGCCCGTTTCTCCCAGATCTTCCTCCGGGCATAAAACATACTCGTTCCATAAAAGGTCAATATATTCAAATAGTCTCTGCCTGGCCTCTTGAAAATCAGAAGAGATTCCCACTGCATCCAGAAAAGGCAAACTGACCGACCACAGGCCTTGATCGTAATCCACCTGCAGGCTGGTGACGACTAACGGAAGGAATTTTCTCACCCCAACCTGGAATTCCAGCAGAGGATATCTCTCTAGGAATTCTATTGCAGATGCTTGAGAGGCCATTGATCCTTTAATTCGCCAGGCTGCATATTTGAGCTTTCCGCAAGACGGCGTGATGATCAGGATTCCGGCCCATGAGGCGCGGGCGCAGGGCCGGGCCGCTCAGGGCGTGCAGATCATGAATAAGAAGCCGGTGGACATGGTGGATGCGGTGGCGAGCATGGTAGTATGCCTCCGAAGCCGGTTTGAATTTTATGGATGCCACAGAGTCAAGAAACTGACCCGCTTAAAGTCGCCATCATTTGTGGCCATCTCCTTTATTCCATATGCCTTACAGCATGCGACATGCAAAGCATCCCTGGGAAGAAGACGATGCTCTTTGGCACACTCCAGGGCAATTCTGGATATGGAATAGTCCAGGCTCAAGACCTTCAGATGTCCGGCGGAGATGATTGTGTCAAGATAGTCATGGAATTCCCCTACGGGCGCAAGGCATTCCTTCCAGGCGGCAAGCATCTCCTGCTTTATCGATCTGGCATCTTCAGTTCGTCTTGTCTTTCTGGCTGTCTGAACCATTAGAACATAAGAGACCTCATCTATAACCAGGGGCGAGATATACCCTTCCAAGTCGCCATTTTCAACCCGTTCCAGTAGCTGCTGGCACGCTCTGCCATGGATTGGATGCCCTGTCAGGAGATAGGTGAAGATATTGGCGTCAATGAATATCCGTCTCATATTCTTCATGGGCTTCCTCAAGCCCTTCCCAGCAGTTTACTATTCCAAATACCTTGCTGGTAGCACTTCCCTGCACTCTGATCTCTACCTCCTCTCCATCCTTGAGATCTATATCGCCCAGAGGCTTGAGGACTTTGTTCTCATATCGGGCCTTGATAACTCCGCTCATTATTTCTATCAATGGCTTTCCAGAGATAAATGGCTATGGGCTTGTATCCATGCAAAAATCGGGCGTCTCTAAAAAGCTTCAGTGGAGATGATTCCGATGGTGGCAAGATGCGCAATCCGGCAGCATCGGCGGGAGCGCTCTCTTATCCCTTGAGCCGGATATTAGATCCTCGGGACTTGGCGCTTAATACTGGCTAAAGACGACATGGTAGAAAAAAGGATGACAGCAATAAGCTGCTGAAATTAAGCCGCCAATCAGTTACGCAGCACCGGATTGATGTAATGTTTATCAGCAACATCATCCAAGTTTTTAAACAAGAATTTATCCCAATTTATCTTCTCATATGTATCCCTGGACATAAGATATACTGATCCTAATTCGTATGTTGTTTGTCCATACTTATCCGTCAAATGGACTCCTGAGGTGACCATCACACTTGATACTCTTTCATCTTGGAATACATCTTTGAGGATGTCGATAGTATCTATTCTGGCACCATCTACCATCATCTCGTTGTTGAGATTCTCTGCCATCTTCCTTGTTATGTTTACCTGACCATTATTTACCTCAATGGATGCACCATCAGCTTCATCACTGGACAATAGAGCCCTAACACTGTTGACACTTAATTCGCCGGATATATTCTCTTCTCTGGCAGCAGAAGTGTCCTTATTATCACTATCGTTTCCACCCAAACATCCAGATAAGGCCACTAGAGCAAGCAGCGTGGCGATCAAGACTCCTACACTTTTCATAATCAATCCCTCTTTAATCAGGATAATCCTTGAGACGAAAAACCTTTTGGCATTCTGACATAACATCTCTAATCAAGCCAAGAGACTATCATTGCTGGTCTGAAGGAGATCAAGGCGGCAGCAGGCTGGATGTCCTGGCTGCGGATCGTCCTCTTTATCAGCCCCATCGTCTTATGGCTGGCCTGCCTCTTCTTTGCCATGCGGGTCTTCACCCCCGATACCTACCAGACCAACCTCAGCTCCCCGGACCTGGCCGAGCAGTTCCACCGGGATCTGGTCCGCTACAAGCACAAGAACCTGAAGCGAGCCCATAAGGCCCTGCTGGCAGGCTTCGCCTTTATGCTGGCGGCAGTGATCTACTACCTCTGGCTGCTGGACGGGCCTGCCTAAGCCCGCCTTTTCCTTACTCGTCACCAGCTTCGTCACCTCTGGGACACACTACCACTCAGGCCCCACATTGGATGCACTTTCCCCAGTCCGCCACCTCCGACAGTCCTCGAAGCGGAAGGCCCTTTGCAGCAAATCCATCACTTTCCCCCGCCCTCGCCTCAGCCATTTATCCCCGCCCCGGCCAGAGTTATGCGTCATCAGGCTACAAACCCGGATGACTTCGGGAGGAACGGGCCATGTGGATCTTCGACAGCTACTACAAGGGGGCAGTGCACCTCTGGGCCAGGGCGGCGCGGGGACGTGCCAGCCCACGAGGCGCGGGCGCAGGGCCGGGCCTCCCAGGGCATGCGGATCATGAATGAGAGGCCGGGTGATGAGGTGGCGGCGGTGGCGAGGATTGCCTAGGCTTTTAGCGGCCGCAGGGATGAACACCGGTCAGAACCAGGGGAAAAGATGGGGATAGAAATCCTCATATGCAATCGAGCTAACCGATTTGCGCATGCAACAGCAGCCAATTGCAGGAAAGCCAATCAGAAACAGAGTAATCCTGGTTTGCCCTGCTTTGGCCAATTATATTTTTATTTTCTTAATTGCAGTCGCCATCAGCAACGCAATTTTAGCTCTTCCTTCTGATGCCGAGATACTGAAATTGGGCTCTTTAGACCGTACTGCCGTCATAATGCTGGGCTCGAGCGCTGGCCAGGCGGCAGAACCAGATTCAATCGATGAGACAGGCAGGGGAGAGCTAAATCCCATTGTTCTGGCCTCTTCCGACTTGATGCTTCTCGAAGCCCCTCCTGATTCCAGTTCTGAGCAATTCATTGAAGAGCTTGCAGAGATTCGGGATCTACAGGCCAATCTCACAGCTCATTCCATAGACAGAATCAACTACTGGAGCAACATCAGCTCATCGGTGAGGTGGAATGAGATCGCAAGGTCTTTAGTGATAAAGCACCTTACCGATCCGCCCATGGCGTCACGGGTTTACGCCCTGTTGAGCGTGGCCCAATATGATAGCATGATCGTCGCCCTGGAAAACAAATATCATTATAACCGCTTTGCTCCAGGCCATTACGACCAGAACATATATGCAGGGGCAGGAGTGCCGAGCGGGTCCTATCCCTCCGAGGATGCCGCTGTCGCAGCGGCTTCTGCGGCCGTTCTGACTTATCTTTATCCTGAAGAAGCCGCTTTCCTGGAGGAGCTGGTTCAAGAGCAGGAAGAGGCCATCCTCATGGCCGGAGCCAATTTCCGGAGCGATATTTTAGCCGGAGACCGGCTGGGAAGGATGGTGGCCGAGGAAGTAATTGAGCATGCCAGAAATGATAAATCGGATGTTGCCGGAAATGTGACTCCTCCGGGAGGACCCGGATACTGGCAGGGAGACAATCCTCTGCGCCCTCTATGGTATGCTGTCACTGCTTGGACTGTGGACGATATCGCCCTCTTCCGCCCCGGGCCGCCTCCTTCATACAATTCAACCGAGTTTATCGATGCCCTAAGAGAGGTTCGCAATGTCTCTGATAAGCGTACCGAAGAGCAGCTGAGAATAGCTCAATACTGGGCGGATAGAGCCGGGACCTATACCCCGTCCGGCCACTGGAATGCCATTGCCTGCGATCTGATAATGGAGCATAACCTGGATGAGCTAGAATCGGCGCGCGCCCTGGCTGCGCTTAACATCGCTCTCATGGATGCGGGAATAAGCTGCTGGGATACCAAGTATCACTACTGGCTTCTGCGCCCCTGGATGGCCGACCCCGAGATCTCAACCCCCATCGGCAGGCCGCCCTTTCCATCTTATACCTCGGGACATGCAACCTTCTCCGGTGCAGCCTCGACTGTGCTCTCCTGCATATTCCCTGCCAAGAGGGATGATATCATGGCCATGGCCGAGGAGGCTGCTCTCTCCCGCCTTTATGGCGGAATTCATTACCGGTTCGACAACGACAAGGGTCTCGAATCGGGGCGGATGATCGGGCGGATGGCCATGAGAATGGTGATGAATGAAAGCTGCAGAGGGCTGTGAATTCGAACGATTGCTCTTGCATTAGCTCAACAGCCTGTGCTAATCCTGCGCCACCACCACCATCTCCAAGGAAAATGATGAGCTTGGTGACGACCAAGGAGGAAGTGATTATCAGAATTCCGCCCATGAGGCGCAAATGCATGGCCTGGCCACCCATGGCATGCGGATCATGAATCTCAAGGCCGGGGACAAGATCGCGGGGGTGGCGAGGATTGCGTAGGCTCGCTGTCGATACAAATGCTCTTCTAATTTTTTTGCTTTAGAGGATTAAAGATTCTTTCTCATATTCTTCATGGGCTTCCTCAAGCCCTTCCCAGCATTTTAAAATCCCAAATGCCCTGCAGGGAGTGTTTCCCCGCACTCTTATCTCTACCTCCTCTGCATCCTTGAGGTCAATTTCTCCCAGGGGCTTGAGGACTTTGTTCTCATGTCGGGCCTTGATGACTCCGATCATTATCCACAACAATAGCTTCCCAAACCATAAATGGCTATGGGATCAGTGCAGAATTCCGGATCGAGCATCGAGGATATTCTAGACAGCATTCCCTTAAAGAAACTCAAGGCCAAGAGAAAAGAAATCCAAGATGCTATCCTTATGAACATGTCACGGCCCAGGCAGAGCTCATCAGTCTGCTTCTAGATTCAGCGGATATCCGGAACAGTGAGATTGCATCAATCGATAAGCAGATCCAAGATCTCATCTCTAAACGGCAAGATGATCTGAAAATCGCAATGTCTATTCCCGGAATGGGATTCACTGCCGCATCGGCTATAATTGCCGAAATCTGGAATTTTAAGGAATTCAGGACAGGAGTGAAACGTCGGCAGCGCACCCCGCTGCAAGCA
>JAGOLL010000023.1 GCA_017994055.1 Methanothrix sp. | reverse complement strand
CTCATTCGGATATCCTTGGTTATATTGAATGATCCCTGATATCTCTCCTCCCCCATATTGAGAATCTCGTAATCCGTTACGGGGGCTCTATTGAATTCAGAGCCTGAATGCTGAAACTTGAAGTCCGCAATGCCAGTTGTACTTGTCGAGATCTTGAAATTCAGATCCTTAGTGGTCTTCTTATCTGCGCGAATTATATTGTCATCTGTGGCAATCACTGTAGCATTCATTCTATCAAGTCTCATTCCAATGAACAGGTCCTTTACTAATTTTTGGTTATATAAGAGATTGCTTTCCACAAAATCAAGATTATTTCCTGAAAAATCCTGATTATTTATGCCTAAGCCGGAATATTCCAGGCTTTTCATGGCGGATATATTTGCCGGCCACTCCTCGCCAAAGTCAATTGTATATATATCAGAATCGTCTGGTTTATTTATATCCAGCGAGATAGGCGGGATGACCTTTGAATTGGCATTTATCAGCTCAAATGAGGTGTAGTTGCCCTCCTTTGCTGCTGTCCGCTCTTTAAGCCTGACATCATTGAGGTTCATGTTCTCTAAGTAGGAACAATAAGGAGCAAGAACTCTTCCTCGAGGGCCTTCAAATGCCTTAATTTTTCCCTCGATGTATTGGTCTGATTTGAAGCTCATATTATCGCTGTGCCTGTATATGCTCCAAGTATCATTTGCGGTCTTCACGTAGCCAAACCAACTATCTGAAGAGCCTATTCCTGAGAATATTATAAAAGCAATCAAAATTAATTTTAGAGTCTCTTTCATCGAGGAAACTCCTGCGAGTTTTTAAATAAAGAGCTGCATCAATACTTATAGTTGTTGGTTAATTCATCAAGGATTCCGAGGCATCCAAACTTGATTTGAACTACTTGGCGGGCAGCTCAGATGACTTGCACCACTCTGCAGAATAGTCAGGAGACCTAAAGACTTCTGTACCCTGCCCTGCACACCATAAGCGATGTGCTTATCTCCGATCACCGCCAACTAATCCTCATGGATAAGGAGATCGTCCAGGTCATTCTGGAGAAGGAGCCCTCGGTCAAGAACCCCATCTTGATCGAGGGCTTCCCCGGAATCGGCCTGGTGGGAAATATAGCCAGCCAATACATAGTCAACGAACTGAAGATGACCTACCTGGGGGCCATGAGCTCCAAATACTTCCCCCCTCTGGCGGTTCTTTTAGGCGGGGTGGTGAACATGCCCGTGAGAATCTACGAGGACGTATCCAAGGGCCTGGTGATCCTGACGGCGGATATACCTGTCCACCCCCTGGCCTCCTTTGAGATCGGCAGGGAGATAGTATCCTGGGCCCAGTCCATTGGGGCCCGGGAGATGATCTGCCTGGCCGGCATCACCGTCATGGGCGAGGAGCACCGGGTCTTCGGGGCGGTCAGCCGCCCGGAGCTTCTGGAGCGGATCAAGGACAAGACGGAGGTCTTTGAGATCGGTACCATCACCGGGATCACCGGCAGCATCATGAATGAGTGCCGCATCAGGAATATGCCTGCCGTATGCCTTTTGGGGGAGACGGCCTCCGCCGAGCCCGACCCGAGAGCTGCCATAGCCGCCATAGAGACACTGAACAAGATCTACGACCTGGGGATCAGCACCGAGAAGCTCTCGGAGCAGGCGGAGCAGATTGAGCTGCAGATGGCCCAGCTTGCGCAGCAGATGAAGGCCGCTTCCCCTGAGGAGCAGCAGATGCAATTGCCCAAAGAGTTTCCCATGTACGGGTGATGAGAATGATCTACATTGCGCTAACGGGATTGGCCAGGCACGTGATCAAGGAGCTGACCGCGGCCAAGGTGAGGACGGTGGAAATCAGAAGCCCCAATAACTTCTTCGCCCTTCTGGGAGTCCAGCCGGGAGACCGCATATTCCTGACCGAGGCCAGCGCTCCGGACATAGTGCCGGGAACTGCCGGCCTGATCGTCGCTGTGCGGGCCATTCAGATCATCACCCATCGCACCATTCAATCCAGCCAGGATTATTATGAGGAGAGGGAGGCCCAGGCGGCCAGAGCCCAGCTCCAGCTCATGGGCGTGGGAAGGGTCAGGAGGATCACCAACTTCGAGCCGGGCACGCCCCTGATGCTGGACGTGGATGACGTGAGATACTGCGACGCTCGCTGAGCGGGAATATGCTCAACCGTCCATGAAGATCCTGCTGGTCACGGGAAGGCTGGCGGAAAATCAGGTCCGAGCCTATTCCGGAGAGGCGGATGTGCTGGTGGCGGACACAGATGTGGCTGCCTTCGTCACCCCACAGATGCTCCTTCAGGCCGCACCCCGGGGCTATGATCTCATCCTCATCCCCGGAGCCGTAACTGCAGATTTCCTGGAAGCTGAGAGGTCTCTCGGCACGCCCATACGGTTAGGCCCCAAGCATGCCGCCGACCTGGAAGAGGTGCTGCCGCTCTTAAACGAAGGCGACCTGACGCTGTCCCGAACCATACCCGCCTGCCAGCTTTTGCTGGGGGAGATGAGAGAGAGGGCTTTCCGGGGTATAGAGAGCCTGGAGGCCCAGGCGGAGGCCGTCATGCATATAGGCCGGATCAAGATCGGTGGAGGCTCTAGGATGAAGGTTCTGGCCGAGGTGGTGGATGCCACCCGCCTGCCTCCGGAGCAGCTGGCAGGCAGGATTCGCTATTACCAGGAGGAGGGCGCGGATATGGTCGACCTGGGCCTGCCCCTGGACGCCCGGCCGGAAGAGGTTAGATCGGCTCTTGCAGTGGCCAAAGAGGCCACCGATCTTCCGGTGAGCATCGATTCCGTCCGCCCGGATCTGCTTCTGGCCGGCCTAAAGGCGGGCGCCGATATGCTTCTCAGCCTCAATGCTGCCAATATGGCCCAGGTGGGGCCGGAGGCGGCTGATCTAGGAGTGCCGGCGGCGGTCATCCCCGGTCCGGGACAGGCCTGCATGGAGGAGAATGTGAATGCCGCCCAGGATCTGGGCGTTAAAGTCATAGCCGATCCGGTTCTCGATCCGCCCCTGCAGGGCCTGGCAGCCTCCCTGCACAGGTACATGCAGTTCTGCCGCCGCCATCCCGGGGTCCCACTATTCTTCGGGGCTGGAAATGTAACCGAGCTATTGGATGCCGATACTCAGGGGGTCAACGCCCTCCTGGCGGCCTTGGGAGCGGAGTTGGGAGCAGCCATACTCTTCACCCCGGAGTACAGCGCCAAGGCAGACGGAAGCGTTCGAGAGCTGGCCACGGCATCCAGGATGATGCAGCTCGCCGGCAAACGCAAAACCCCTCCCAAGGACCTGGGGCTGGATTTGCTGCTCCTCAAGCAGAAGAGACGCCTGCCGGTGGAGCCGCTTCCTCAGGAGGTGAAAGAGGCCCAGACGGGCCATGTCTATGTCCTGGATGACCTGGGACCCTTCCGTATATTTCTCTCCCATGGGCTTATCGTGGCCAGAAACGGCCCGGTAAGCGTCTGCGGCAAGAATGCTCGCGACCTGGTCAACACCCTGGTGGACCTGGGGCTGGTGGGCAGACTGGACCATGCCGCATACCTGGGCCGCGAGCTGCAGAAGGCGGAGATGGCCCTTCGCCTGGGCCGGGACTACGTCCAGGATGAGCCCATCTGGCCAGCCGAGAAGAGTTAAATAATTGATGCCGCGAGATAGCAGAGGATGAATTCGAAGGCTTTTGCTATCTTTGTGGGCGCAATCATGGTATTCTCCGCCTTTGCGGGATTCGTTCTCTTGGGCATCGACCAGAGCGAGATCCCGGTTTCAGCCGCTGACAACTACTCTTTAGAGAACTTCAAAGCAAAAGGCAATCTGGTGGACTGGGACTTAGAGGGCCTCCAGGATGTCCTGGAGATGGCTCCGGAGAATACGATGATGGCCTACTGGGTCAACCTCAGCGCACCGACAAATCTAACTGCCGCAGCCAGAGCAGCTCTGCCCCAATCCATGGGATTCAGCTACGGCAGCCAGATGTATGAGACCAGGATTGAAAAGCTGGCCAGCATCTATTTCAACAACAGTTGGACGGAATTCCATTGGATCAAGCCCTACCAGGTGGGCTACAGCAGCCTGGTCATTCCTTATGAGAACTACATGATGATACCAACGGGAACTGATTATGTTACCGTCCTGGGCAAGCCGGTCCTCTTCGGGATGCAGGAACAGGTGCAGCAGGTCATAGATGTGATCTCAGGAGATCTCTCCACCGGCCGCTTCACTCTGGCAGGAGAGGGGGGAGCAGATCTGCAGGTGGCCGCTCTTGGCAGGGGTGGAGCAGGGATGCCCCTTTCCGGCGCCTATGATCAGTTCTACCTGGAGTTGAGCGCGATTAACGGCAGCGAGGAGAGATACATTCTGGATGCCAGGCTAACGGCACCGCAGGCCAGCGCCATACAGAAGCTGAAGGCCATGGCCTCGGCGAGCAACCTCAGCTACTCTGACGACAGCTCCGGGGCGGGAGTTTCCGGAGCCCTGGGCCGGGATAGCCTGCAAGGCGCTCTCCAGGCTTTGCTGGGGCCTTAGGCCCGCAACCTTTTTAGATAAGGAGCTAAAGCTGATCTAACCTTAACCGTCTAAGGAGCTTTAGGCGTTTTTGCGATGAATGATGATGGGCGAAGCAGCCCGGAAGGAGATTAAAAATGGCAAGACCTATATTCGTCAGGTTTGATGTTCCAACAGAGCTGGCCAGCAAGTCCCTCGAGGCCCTGGAACTGGCTCGGGATACGGGAAGGATAAAGAAGGGAACCAATGAAGCCACCAAAGCCATAGAACGCGGCGTGGCCCGGCTGGTGATTGTGGGTGAGGATGTTACCCCCCCCGAGATAGTGGCTCATATTCCAGCTCTCTGCGAGGAGAAGAAGACGCCTTATATCTATGTCAAGAAGCAGAGCGAGCTTGGCGCAGCTGCCGGCCTCGGCGTCAAGAGCGCAGCAGCAGCCATAGTGGAGCCAGGAAAGGGAAAGGAGCTGCTTGATGAGATCGTCTCAAAAGTAGCAGCTCTGAAGTAGGTGATATCCGATGGATGATGATAACGGCATACCGGCAGAGGTCATCGAGGTCATAGGCGTCACCGGCATGCATGGAGAGGCGACGCAGATAAAATGCCGCATCCTGGAAGGCAACAACAAGGGGCGCATCATCACCAGGAACTGCATGGGGCCCATCCGCATGGGAGACGTCCTGATGCTGCTGGAGACCGCCAGAGAAGCCAAGAAGCTTACCAGCAGGTGATGAAAGGATGGAAGATAGAAGGTGTTCATTCTGCAATAAGACCATCGAGCCGGGAACAGGCAAGCTCTACGCCAAGAAAGACGGCACGGTCTTTTACTTCTGCTCCGCCAAATGCGAGAATAACGTGGCCTTAGGCCGGGTGACCAGAAGGATCAAGTGGGCCAGGAAGGGGGCATAAGCCTGGCGGAAGTGGAGAGGACCTTTATCATGGTCAAGCCCGATGGGGTGCAGCGCGGCCTTGTCGGCAACATTTTGCAGCGCATAGAGGAAAAGGGCTTCAAGATAGTGGCCATGAAGCTGGCGGTGATGCCGACCGAGAAAGCCAAGGCTCACTATGCAGAGCATGTAGGCAAGAAGTTCTACCAGGATCTGGTGGACTTCATCACCTCCGGCCCGTCTGTGTCCCTGGTGGTGGAAGGCCGCGGTGCCATTGCCGCCATGAGAAAGATGAATGGGGCCACCAATCCGGTGGATGCCGTACCTGGCACCATAAGGGGAGACCTGGCCATTGAGACCGGCCGCAATGTGGTGCACGGCTCAGACTCAGCCGCATCAGCCGCTCGCGAGATCGCCCTGCACTTCGGGGCTGGCGAGTTGGTGGACTACAAGCGAATCGATGAAGCCTGGCTCTACGAGTGAGATCGGATAGAATAGTTCTATCCGTCTCCCATAGGAGCCTTTAAATTCTCAAAAAATAAAAAGCATTTTTTGGCCTTACCATCCCCGAGAAGAGATAGGTATGCAACAGAAGTCCAAAAAGTCCGGCAAGGGCAAGGAAGCGCAATCCAACCTCAGAACCCCGATAGTAGTGGTCATGGGGCACGTGGACCACGGAAAGACCTCCCTTCTGGACAAGATCAGGGGAACAGCGGTGGCCAAGGGCGAGGCCGGGCTGATCACCCAGCACATTGGAGCAACAGAGGTGCCTCTGGATGTGATCCAGGAGTTCTGCGGATCGCATTTCGGCAAGGAGATGCAGATACCGGGGCTCTTATTTATCGACACGCCGGGACATCATGCCTTCACCTCCATGCGCAGCCGTGGCGGCTCGCTGGCTGATCTGGCTGTCCTGATAGTGGATGTAAACGAAGGCTTCCAGCCCCAGACCCTGGAGTCCCTCACCATTCTCAAACGCTTCAAGACACCTTTTGTCGTCGCCGCCAATAAGATGGACCGCATCGGCGGCTGGCATCCCCATATCAATGCGCCCTTCGCCAAGAGCTTTAAGGCCCAGAGCGAGAGGGTGGCGGAGGTGCTTGACACCAGGATCTACGAGTTGGTGGGAGAGCTCTACAAAAACGGATTTGATGCCGACAGATATGACCGCATCTCTGACTTTACCAGGACGGTTGGGATCGTGCCCATCAGCGCCATCACCGGAGAGGGTGTTCCCGATCTTCTTCTGGTTCTGGTGGGCCTGGCCCAGAGGTTTCTCAAAGACAACCTGCAGTTGACCGCCACCGGCGCTGGGGTGGGAACCATACTGGAGGTCAAGGAGGAGAAGGGCCTGGGCACCACATTGGATGTGATCCTTTACAACGGCGAGTTCAACTCAGGGGAGACCATCATCGTGGGGACAGCCCATGAGCCCATCATCACCAAGATCCGGGCATTGCTCAAGCCCAAGCCTCTGGCTGAGATTCGAAGCGAAGAGAGGTTCCTGCCGGTAAAACACGTGGCTGCGGCTTCAGGAGTCAAGGTGGCTGCACCGAAGCTTGAGAGCGCCCTGGCCGGCTCGACCATAAGAGTGGTGACAAGCACGGAAGAAGCGGAGATACTGTCCAAGGAGCTGAAGTCGGAGCTGGAGGCAGTACGCATCGATGCCGAGGCGGAGGGCGTGGTGCTCAAGGCCGACACCATCGGCTCTCTGGAGGCCATGGTGGGCGAGCTGAAGGCTAAGAAGGTAGCCATCCACTATGCTGATGTGGGGCCGGTCTCCCGCCGGGATGTGATCAGAGCTGCAGCCATCAAGGAGCCCCTGCTGTCGGCCATACTTGCCTTCAACGTCCCCATCCTTCCCGATGGACTGAGCGAGATTCAGAAGACCAATGTGCCTGTTTTCTCCAGCGACATCATCTATTCCATACTGGAGAGCTACGAGCAATGGGTGGAAGAGCAGAAGATGAAGATAGAGCAGGCCCGACTGGAGGCAGTGATCCGCCCCGGTTCTGTGCGGCTTCTGCCCGACTGCGTCTTCCGCCAGTCCAAGCCGGCCATCGTGGGAGTGCAGATCATCGGTGGGGTGATCCGGACCCAGATCAATCTCATGAGAGAGGACGGGGCCAATGTGGGAGAGGTCAAGGGCATCCAGGCCCGCAATGAGAATGTGGGCTCGGCAACTGTGGGCCAGGAGGTGGCCATATCCATAGACGGGCCGACCGTGGGCCGTCAGATTCACGAGGGGGATATCCTTTATGTAAATATCCCCGAGAAGCATGCCCGCATTGTGGAGATGGAGCTAAAACCCAAGCTGGCCGAGGACGAGCGAGAGGTCCTGGAGAAGTTCCTGGAGATCAAGCGCAAAAAAGATGCCTTCTGGGGAAGATAAAAGAAGAAGGAAAGGATGAAGGTGTCATAAATAGAGCTGGATGGCATAATAATTCCCCTACTCGCCGTGGGCCTGGCGGAGATGGGAGACAAGACGCAGCTTTCCATATTGATTCTCTCCACCCGGACAAAGGAGTATTTCCGGCTTTTATTGGGTGTAATGCTGGCCTTTCTTTTGACGGACGGGCTGGCTATACTCTTAGGATCTTATGTGGGGGATTTAATGCCGGTTACAGCGGTCAAGGCCCTCTCAGGTCTGGTCTTTATTCTCTTTGGCCTATTGATATTGAAGAATGGGCCGGAGCAAGAAGAGGCAGCGATGAGCCTCTCCTCCAGGAGCGCCTTCGTCTCAGGATTCTCCATGATCTTCCTATCCGAGTGGGGAGACAAGACCCAGATCGCTTCCGCTCTCTTCGCCACGGAGTACGATCCGCACATGGTTCTGGCCGGAGTGATGATGGCTCTTTTCTTCCTCTCCCTGATGGCCATATTTCTGGGAAGATATCTCTCCAGCAGGATCGACAGAAAGCTATTGTCCCGGGCTGCAGGAGTCATATTTCTGCTCATCGGCTCATCCTTCCTCTTGTCTGCCCTGGCATCCACCGCTTAGCACCATCTCGGTTCAGCTCTTCCATTGCGATTTTCAATTATGAATCATCTTTATCGAGTCTCCTTGGCCCTGACCGGGATTTTCAGATATATAGGGAAAAGCTTATGTGGTATATGGCGAGAAGCTAATCTGATTTATGTTAGAATATCAGGGATATCCGAAATTTTCGGCCCATCGATGAGGAATTGGTTTTGGATTCAAGCACAACTGCAATTCTGGCATTATTCTGTTTTCTACTATGTCTGTCCGCATTCTTCTCCGCATCTGAGACTGCATTGATGTCGCTCAGCAAGATTCGACTTATTCATATGCTGGAGGAGAAGGTAAGGGGAGCCAGCGTTATAAACCAGCTGAGGGAAAATCCCAATAAGCTGCTGGGCACTATCCTCGTGGGCAATAACATTGTGAACATCGGTGCATCGTCCATTGCTACGGTTTTGGCGATTGAATATTTCGGAGACACAGGGGCGGGTATAGCCACGGGAATAACTACCATTCTGGTGCTCATATTCGGAGAGATCACTCCCAAATCATTAGCTGCGCAGAAGTCGGAAAAGGTCTCCCTGATCGTGGCAAAGCCAATTTTAGTTTTAACATACCTTCTGAATCCTATTGTATTTGTCTTCACCCAGATTTCGAGTCTTTTCATGCGGCTTTTGGGCTACAAAAGCAATGCTGACTTGCCCGCTATCACAGAGGAGGAGCTTAAGTCGATGGTGAATCTGGGAGAGGAAGAGGGCGTCATCGAAGATCATGAAAAAAAAATGATCTGCAATGTCTTTGACTTCGGGGATCAGTTGGTTAAAGATGTGATGATACAGAGGATGGATATAATTGCGATCGATATGAACGCCAGCTACGACGAGATTATCAAAATAATAAAAAATGAGCAATACTCGCGTTATCCCATCTATAGCAAAAGGATCGATAACATAGTAGGTATACTCAATGTCAAGGAGCTGGTCTACCGAGATCCCGAAGAGCTATTTGACATAAAAAAATTCGTGAAAAAGCCCTATTACACATTCGAGTTCACAAATACTTCAGAACTTTTCAATGAAATGAAGAAGCGCAGAACACATATGGCAATAGTATTGGATGAATACGGGGGCACAGCCGGAATTGTCACCATCGAAGATCTTGTCGAGGAAATAGTGGGAGAAATCTCAGACGAGTACGATATGCATAACCAAGAGATAGAGACTATCCGAGAAGGTGAATATCTCGTCGATGGAAGCACCAGGATTGAGGAGATCAACGAGCTAATCGGGACCAGAATCGAATCAGAGCACTATGACTCCATAGGCGGGTTCGTGATCGAGTTGATGGGCAGATTGCCGAGGCAAGGCGAATCGGTCGAGCATATGAGCACAAAATTCATCATAGAAAGCATGGAAAGAAACCGGATCAGAAAGATCAGAGTTCTGATGAGCGAAGCCATAAATGGCGACCAAATCTATATTGGTTAAAAAATTGATTCTTGCATATAATTCCGCTCTCGACATCTAACTCCCTGCCCCTTGATATCGCCAATTGTATTATGGTGGCTGCTATGGGGGGGTGCCAGAAATATGCCGCTTCTTCCACCCACAAAGCCGCCAAACAAAAGCAATAGTCCGGTCAGACCGGCCAGCATAAGGGTCGTTCTGATCACATTTGTCATATGGAGCTTTTTCTATTCTTAGATTATCTATTTTTATGCTTATTCTACTGTCTCCTCCGTGCCTCAACCTCACGAGCAGGCCTTCAAAAGACTGCCACAGCCTGCTCTTCAATCAGGAAATGCTCCCTCAAATGCCCATCCAAGGAAGGGCTTTCATGCCACGGATCTTCTAAGCTGGAAAGTCCTCCTCATCCACAGCCACCTTTTCCACATTTCCGTCCCCATATCTCTCCAGTGTGATCTCTATCCAGGAGTACTGAATTTTATCCCCCGCCCTTATGGTCTGGAAGAGGAGCGGCTCTCTCATCCTGCTGCTGCTGGCATTGATGTCGAAGGCCTTTCGGCTGGCGTTCCAGCCCTGTCCCTGTTGGAAATAAAGATAATAGCTGCCGTCCTGCACTCCGGTCAGGTTGAAGCGACCCCCGCCGCGGATATAAACTGCCGCCCTTACCGTCTCCTCTCGCATGGTGCATAAATACGCCACCAGATCATCCGAGGCATTGTTGAATATATCCAGCTGGCAGCGTCCGGCCATATCCGACTCCCGGATAAATGTCCCGCTCTCGGGGCGATCGGCCTCAGCCAGAGCCGACCCAGCGGCAAGACAGAAGATCAGGGCCTCCAGAATGGCTGAAATCAATATGCATGAAATCAATAATCGATTATTCCATTATTCATATGAAGGATATACCTTGGCGCGGTTATATCAGTCTTATCCGGCTCGGCAAGAAAACGGCATTATGCACAGAGAATCCTTGCCTTTGCCGCGGACCGCCGCTCCAGAACAAAAAGCACCAGACAGCCCACTATGCAGAGCAGCCCGGCCAGGAGGAAGGTGGCGGAGAAGCCCACCTGGCTGGCCATTGCTGCTCCTCCTGCAACCAGTGGCTGCCGTGCCCACCCCGGTAGTGGTATGATAGATGGACCATTGGAAGCTCTCTTTTCCCCGGTCCAGATTGACGGACCACAGGCCCAGCCAGGTGGGGTAGGCCAGGCCGCTGCCCAGCCCATAAATCAGCTCCGCCAGATAGACATGGTAGATGCTGCTTGCTGATAGGTAGATTATGGGAACGGCGGCCATAAGCAGAGTTCCCAGGATCAGCCACCGCTCCTTGGAGGCCTGGCTGTCCACATAATGGCCAAAGGGCAGCTGAACCAGGGACTTGGTGAGAATGAAGAGGGCACTCGCCATGCCTGCGGTGAGCATCGTTCCTCCGGTTACGCCTCCATCGTTGATGTAAATGGCCAGTATGGGCTGGATCAGCCCGAATCCCGTCAGGACGAATATGTCCGAGAGCAGGAGCAGTTTCATTGTGCGATTCATCAAAGCGAGTCACCTCCGAATTTTATGTTATAATATTTATATTAATTTACGGCGAAACGGTCTCCGGTCTTATGATCCAATGTCATGCAAAAATGCCAAAGCCCCGGTGGCTGGCATTAATGGATAAGGATGTCAAAGCCAGAGCTAAGCTAGAAGAAGGTCCGTTCTAAACCAGATTTTAGGTTGATGCAGTAGATGATGCTTATCTCCATCCGCAATTTGCAGGTCGAGTGCCTATTTAAACATATCTGCTGGCGGCTCCATCGCTATTTTGGGTTTTGGTTTGTGATGTCTCTCCGCCTCGCCGTGATATTCATAAGCATGAAAGACAGCACCATATAAGATGTCTCCACTCCCCCGCCCCACTTTAGACCAGTACTTCATGGAGATCGCCGCCGTGGTGGCCAAGCGCTCCACCTGCCTGCGAAACCAGGTGGGAGCGGTCCTAGTCAGGGACAAGCGCATTCTATCCACGGGCTACAACGGGGCCCCGGCGGGGCTGGATCACTGCGATGTGGTCGGCTGCGCCAGGGAAGCGGTGGAGAGCGGCACCAGACATGAGCTGTGCCGGGCGGTGCATGCGGAGCAGAATGCCATCATCCAGGCTGCTCTGCACGGCATCGGCATCCAGGGAGCGACTCTATACTGCACCCATCAGCCCTGCATCCTCTGCGCCAAGATGATGATCAACGCCCGCATCTCCCGGGTGGTCTACGCGGAGATATATCCGGACGGCACGGCACTGCAATTTTTAAAGCAGGCGGGAATCGATGCAGAGCGGCTATGATCAAGTCGCTCTAAACACGATGCACGATTGGAGGCTCATCTATTGATCAGAACATCTTGCAGCGGCCTTCTGCCGGAATGCTCCCCTTGCGAGGCGGCATAGCCCAGCCGGAAGGTCTGCTGCACCGCCCTCTTATCCCATACGGCAGGCAGAAGAGAATCCAGATCCGCCTTGACCTGCCGCACCTCCAGGGGCTGGCTCATGGGCTGCAGGCTGAGCCCCTTCGATGCAGCCGCCAGCCAGAGCCGCTCTAAAGCCCGTCCCGCCTGGAGGGAAGAGAGGCTGTCATTTTCTGCCGTGCAGATGAATCCGATGCAAGGAGTGCTGTTGATCAGGTCGGAGTCCTTCCTGATCTGTTCCGGCCCCACATCCAGGAAAACCACAGCCAGCTGAGCCATCTTGGCCCTGACTCCCCTGGGGCCCATGACCCCCAGGCCCAGCCAGCGGCCCAGCTCGCTCTTGTAGTCTATGTCCGAATATAAAATGCCGTCTGCCTGCACCACAAGCTTCCGAAAAGCCTCAATTGTATCCGGATCCTGGCTTAAAAATACTGCTACATCAGGCCCGGAGCTGTATCCGAGAAGGGAGTTCAGATCGGCTTGCGAGAGCGCTTGCGTCTCATATGGATTACGGTTGGTCCGGCGCAAGGGTATGGCCTGGAATAGACTGGTGTTGGCGGCGGATAAAGCGGCCTCCTGAAGGGATACCGTGGCCACCAGATCTTCCTGGCCGGGGAAGAGCGATACAGTGCAGTTGTAGCCGAAATTCTCGGCCGCCAGGATCAGGTTTTCCAGAGCGGCACCTAGACTGATATGCATCTCCCTTTTATCCCCATCAGCTACGGAAAGCCATCTGGACCGGTCGGCAAACAACAAAATCTTATCGCCCGAGACGGCAAACTTCCAGGGCTGGCTGTTATGGCTGGATGGTGCCAGGATGGCATAATTGAGGAGAAAGGCCATCTTCTCATGTGGTTGAGATGAATCGGCAGGAAAGTCGCTTTCATTTAAATTCCAGACCTCCAGAGATGACTCTGGCTGCATAAAAATCCCCGGCAGCGCCATCCCCAGGAATAGAAATATGCTTAGCAAGACCACCTTTATAGCTGATATGCCCATATCCTTCCATCCGCCATTGCTCTTTAAGATATCATATACTAATCAGAGAAATAAATCCTGCGGACGGAGGAAGGTGCCGGCAGCATTATAGCTCAATCTTTTTATACTTCAAGACACTTAATTGAAATGGGAAGCAGCATGAAGGCCTAGGCAAATTGCAGCCGGAGATGAAATGCGATAATGAGATTCATTTATAGGATGACCTGTATCTTAAAAAGCCTCCAGAGTTTTATGGAGACATGATATCTTGATGTCCATAAGCAAGGCAGAGATTGGAACCATAGTCGGTGAGACCAATCCTCTGGCGTTTAAATTTCTGATAAATAAAGAGGTTGGCCGAGGCACCTACGTCAAAGCCAGGACGGACGGCGGAAAGGACTGGATTTTAGCCCAGGTGGAGGATGTGAAGCGCTCCAATTCCGCCTACAGTGTAAGCCAGCTCTCGGATGGGGCCAGGAATTACGATTCTCGAGAGATGATGATAGCTGAGGCCAGGGTCATAGGCGTGGGGAAGAGCGGAAAGCTCCAGCTTCCCACCAGCCCGGCAAGACCGGGAGATCCGGTTTTCATAGCCGACGAAAAGCTGATCAAGGCTACCCTCGGCCTGGCCAGGGGAGATATGTACATCGGCATGCTGCGAGGATATGATATCCCGGTGGAGCTGGATGCCAATACCCTGGTGCAGAAGCATTGCAGCGTCCTGGCCAAGACCGGTTCAGGAAAATCCTATACCGCAGCAGTGATACTGGAAGAGCTCTTGGAGAGAAGGGTATCCCTGCTCATAATCGATCCTCATGGTGAGTATGCCTCTATGAAAGAGGCCAATCATGTGGGCGACTTTTCCCGCTTCAGAGTAAAGCCCAAGGGATATGACGTCACCGTCTACACTCCGGGAGAGATGGCCATGAATCCCAGAGCGAACCGGCCCTTCCGCTTCAATGGACTCAACCTCTCGGCACGGGAGGTGGCCAAGATGATCGCTCATGAAAGCAGCAGCGGCCAGCTGGGGCTTTTATACGAGGCTATCAGCGCCCTGAGATCGGAGACGGATGTATACGGCCTGGAGGACATAATCGAGCAGGTGGTGCGCAGCAACTCCAAGTCAAAATGGAACCTGGTGGGCCAGCTCGAGTCGCTCCTGGATCTGGGGCTGTTCTCGGGAACAGAGACCCCCATAGATGAGCTGCTCCGGCCTGGAAAGGCTGCTGTGATCGATATGACCGGAATTCTGCCGGAGCTGCAATCAATGATCGTCTCCCGGCTTTTGACCGATATCTTTGAGGCCAGAAAGCGGCGGCTGATATCTCCGGGAATGGTGGTGATAGAAGAGGCTCACAACTACATACCGGAGCGGGGAACGGGCAATGCCGCCTCTACCAATATTGTGCGCACCATCGCTGCCGAGGGAAGAAAGTTCGGGCTGGGACTGATGGTCATCAGCCAGAGGCCAGCCCGGGTGGACAAGAACGTCATATCTCAATGCAACACCCAGATCATAATGAGGGTCACCAATCCCAATGATCTGAAGGCCCTCTCTAAGGGGCTGGAGGGAATGACCGGTGAACTGGAGGAGGAGATCAAGAGGCTTCCCCCCGGAGTGGCCATGCTTGTCAGTAACGAGATCGAGCGGCCCATCACAGTCAATGTCCGGCCCAGAAAGTCCAGGCACGGCGGCGTGTCCACTCAGATAGTCATAAAAGATGAGGCTGTGGCGGCACCAAAGAGAGCCACAAGGCGCAATGAAAGAGCCTCTACTCTCCCGCCGGCTGTTGTCGAGCCCAGGCCGATCCGAAAGAAGAAGGCCGGCGGGCTGCTGGAAAAGGTTTTCGGCCCGAGAGGGGCCTGATTTTTGATGATACCCGGATTGATCAGTGCACTATTCCAGGCAATCATACGGCATTGCGGCCTTCAGTCCCAGCCATGAAGAAAGCCGGATGACATAGCGCCCTGAAGTCGATTAAAAAGAGGAACTCTGGCCGGCCCATTTCACAAGCCAGGCTCAGAGCCCTGGGATTTTAGACGCAGGGAAGCCAATCCACGCTGATTGCACCACAGGTGGAGTTGCCCCAGAGCTGAATGAACTTCTCAATGGAGAAGACGCCGGTCAGGTCTTCCACACTTCGGCCATACTCGGCATGGCGTCCTTTCAACTGATTGTCTGCCGACGGATCACGAGAGATCCAACCGATATGAGCGACTCCTATGACATTGCTGTTTATGTTCGCTTCCAGAACGCCGGTGCAACATGGCGGGCTGCCATTGGCGTCGGCGTACTCACCAGTATCGTCCTTTAAAAGGCCGTATCCTCTGGTCTTGACCTCGGTGGTCTTCTGCAGATGCTCGGCATGGGTGTACATCTCGGTCAGCACAGCTCCGATCTTGTAGTTCTGAACACACAGCTTGTCCACCCACTTCTGGTCGTAGGTGCCGGTCTGATAGGAGACGGGCATGTACTCCAGCTCCTGCTCCGAGGTGAAGTTGATGTAGTCCATGGGATCTTCTCCGGTGGGCCAGATGCAGTTCTCCAGGCCAAAGGGCTGCCTTTCCGCCTCCATTTCGATTCGGGAGAGGATCACATTTCCTGAGCCAGACTGCTTCTCCACCAGCTTCTGGCCGTTATAGCCGTTCTGGGTGGAGATGACCATCTCCAGGCTGCGGTATCCCACACCCTTGACGGTCGACTTCTCATACATGTAATTGGCTGCGTCGGCCATGCTTATCAGTGCCACGGCAATCAAAGCCAAAATGACCATTTCTCTCTTCAATCCACACTACCTCCTCTGGCCTGGGCCCAATTCGAATGGAAAACCCCTAGATTCCATCCGCCCCTAGTTTTAGGGGCATGCAAGCCCGATCCACTGCCAGGCCTTCACTCTCCAATACCCTAGCACCGCAAAACGGTTCTCAGGAGCCTATTTCAAGCTTTTGGCCGGGCTCAGCTATATTCAAAAAGAGATTCAGCTTAAAAAATAAGAACGGAAGGCTTATCTGCCGAATCCGTTCAGCCTGTCAGCGAAGCTGTGGCAGGTGTTGCTCTGGCAGGGGCTGACAACATACACCGGAGCCAGTCTCTTTGGGACATAGACTCCTGAGCAATCTCCCTTCTGGCAAGGAGACGGTTTTTTGGGGACGGAGATGCCTGGGCAATCCCCTTCCCGGCAGGGAGCATCGCTGGGCTTGGTCTGATCCCGGAAGACGATTCTCCTCGCTATCTCAAATTCGCCTTCATACGTCTCAGACTCCTTGAGGCTCTGCTGGCCAGGTATGCTTTGCTTGGCATCGATGATATAAGTGCCGTTAAAATAATCTTTTGTCTCGAACTCGGCAGTCTTCTTGAGCGATCCCGTCTGATGCAATGTGAAGTTCTGTATCTTGTAGTCCATTCGTTCAACATTATAGGCTTCAGTGACCTTAGCTCCAACTCCACCAAAGACTGCCGAACTCTTGAAACTCTCCGTTCCCATTAGCAAGTCTTTATCAGAGGTTCTATTGTACTCGTCTACAACATCCTCTTCCCAGAAATTGGGATTCCTGCCCTTGGATCCCACTACCAGATATTCATTCTTCTCCAGCCGATCTACCTCTCCCTCAAATAGAACATATTTATCGGATTTTATGCCGGACTTCATGCTTTTCAGATTCTTGCTGATCTCGGCCTTTCCTTTGCCGCTGAAATAGACCTCAGAAGCATAATCCATGGCCTGGACCACGAATTCGGTAGTCTCCCGGCCTGCTCTCCGGCAATTGCCTGTGGCCTCCACCTCGAATTTGTACTTACCGGCTGCGGCATTGACATCCGGCTTGACCTCTAGTGGAAGAGAACGTGAGCCTCCGGCGGGAATGGTCAGAGTCTCGGTGGCCCAGCTGAACCACTCAAATGGACAGCCTCCGGGATTGACGCTCAGATCAGCCTCAACCTCGGTATTGCCCTCATTTTCAACGCTGACCATAAAGCTCAGAGGGCTTCCCTGGGTTATGTATGCTTTATCCCGCTCCGATTCCGGCCCGCTCTGGCTTATGCCGACATTGAGCCGGCCTGAATCGCCATTGCATGGGCTGGGCAGATAGGTGGGCATGGATGGCAAGATCGGATTGGACCAGGTATCATCGGCTGCATAGCCAGCCATCGGAGCAGCATCTGAATCCTCAACTGCGGCCTGAACCTGGCCAGCCCCCAGAATTGACATAATCGCAATACAAATCATCAGTCTTTTCATGCTATGACCCCCAATCAGATTTTAAAAAAAGAGAAAAACTGCCGGGCAAAAGAGCCCTAGCAGTCGATGCCTTCGCAGGGAACCGGAATTCTCTCAGGCACCGGATTCTCATGGAACTTGATCAGCTTCTCGGCCTCGAAGACACCAGTGAACATCTCGTGGGCCTTTACATCCTTGTAGAAGATCTTATGCCAGGTAGCATCCGTGCCCCAGGTACCATTGAAGGAATTCTTGGTCTCAAGACCGATCAAGTGGGCGGGATTGTATATGCCGTTCTTGTCCGTCATGAGCGCCTCTACAGCCTCCACGTTTCTGCCAGCCTTCTTGAGTATGCCCGGCAGATCCTCCGGCTTGATGTTATAGGCCGGCTGAGTGGGCGTGGTCGAGACAAAGAATGCAGTCTGATCCTGCTCCATCTCATTTACCGAGAACATCTCCTGGATATTGGCTCCGATGCCGCCATAGAATTCCTTGGAATTGAGCAGCTTTCCGCCCACCAATGGCGTAGCTCCGGCATAGGTCATCTTCTTGCTTTGGTAAAGGTTTAATGCCGCAGAATTGCTGCCGTTGACCGAGGAGATATTCCTCTTGAGTTTATCCGAATTCTGAGAATATGCGGTCTCCTGATCCAGTTCTATGTCTCCGTCTCCGGCCATGGTGTCAAAGTACTCAAGAGCGATCTTCTTGTCGATCACCGATGTGCTGACATCGATGATTCCCGATCCAGATACCTTATGTGCTTCACAAAACTGCTCGTACTGTACAGGCGGAACTATGGGTGGGTTGGCCACCACAGTGCCGCATAGCCCTAAAAGGGCAATTGCAATAGCAACTATTCCTACTACTCCCTTCATGCTACATTCACCCCCGATTTTGATGTAATAGATTTATATCCCTTTATTGTAGATTATATCTCGCATATTACCGGCGATATTAAGCTACGGATATACTCTGAAGTTTTTATTTGATATAAATCTATCTGTCAAATGCTTGGGAAAAAATAATGTATCCACTTTAAATCTCACCGCTTGACCGGATGGGCTCAAAGGTGTAGCCACTTCTTCCACTGATCAGGACCATCAAATGCCTTCATGAGGACTAAGATGTCTGCTCATAGATCCTTTCAGCTCTATTGCATATCGCATCCCAATCATACTGCCGGGCTGCCTCTATGCATCTGTTTCCGCTGATGCTCTGGCGCAGCAAGGATAATATGGCCTGGGATAGCTCCACCTCATTTGGCTGGCATATGAGGCCGGTATCCTTGCCTATCAGGTCCATCACCGCATTCATATCATGGCTAACTGTGACCACGGGAATCCCGCAGGCATTAGCCTCCAGAGCGGCCATGCCAAATCCCTCCCTGGTAGAAGGTGAGACAAATATGCGCGAGGATTTCATAAGAGAGAGGGCATAATTGTAGTCTTCTATAAAGCCGAGGAATCTGATGCTCTGGCTTAGATCCAGCTCTTTGGCCAGGGATCTCAAGTTATTCATCTCCGGCCCGTCGCCCACGATCAGTACTTTAACATCCGGGACCTGGGACTGGACATGCTTCAAGGACCTGATGAGAAGATCTATGTTCTTATGTTCTATCAGCCTTCCCACATAGATGAGATCGGACTGCTGCACAGCAGGGGCGATTTCCGAGATCATCTTGCAGTCTATACCCGGTGGGACGATCTGAGCCTCTCTCCCAGCCAGGCTCAAGAGATCTCTTTGCGTCCTCTTGGAGATGGCTATATTTCTGTCCGTCAGCCGTGCGGCAGCCCACTCCACTGCCTGGCCCGCTCTTCCCTTTTCACCTAAATATTCTCGCCAGTATTCGCCCCATACCTCTAACCAGGTGATGAACAGCTGCGGTCCCTGCAGGCGTGAGATGAGCTTGGCGGAGAAGCAGGAGAGATAAGGAAAATTCTGGCAGTCCAGCACATCAACATTGGTGCGAATGGACAGCAGCCTGCCGGCAAAATAAGCTGCCTGGGAGATGGAGCGCTTCCCATTGCTGTACAAAGGCCTGGGAGGGCAGATGCCATGCAGATGCACTCCTTCCGCCTCAATATCATCCTGCCCCTGCCACCATTTCATACCGTAACAATGAACCTCATGTCCTCGTGCCGCCAGCCGCCGGGAGATCTCATATATTCTCTTTTCCGCCCCGCCTTTGACCCAGGGATAGACGGCATCGTAGACATAAGCAATCTTCATCAGAGCCTCTTGTCGCTTTCCAGCTCATTTCTCTGAGTTTGCCGGCTAATGAACATGACGGAGGATTCTAGAGATGGTCGGATGGTACTGGAATTGCTTATGATGAGGAAGACATGGGCTTGGGCAGCTATCCTTTACAGCCCTTCCATCCAAGCTCCGACTTCCAGTCATCATACTTGAAGGAGACTCTCAGTTTTGCCCTATAGGCTACTATCCTGCCCTGATTGTCCAATTTTGCGTCCAGCTCCTTGACCTCAGCAATCCTGAGGCACCAGACCGATTTGCATGCCTCTTTGATGGCATTTTCCGCCGCCTTCTCCCAGCTTATGGGAGAGGATCCGACCAGATCGATAAAGGGATAAACGTGTTCTTCCATCAATTACAATATGCCGCCCTCAATATTTATATATTTTTTGATTTTGCAGCTTTTCCTGATTTCAGAGGCTGTTGATGCCTCTTTTGCAATTTTGAATAGGCCGCAAATGTTTTGCACCAGAAAAGATCCTTAATAGCCTGGGCCAGGAGGATGGCCTGCTCCTCCGGCCCGATGGATCAGCTCAGGCCGGATTGCCTTGCGGAGGATGAAGAAAATGCTGATATCAATGCCCGATGGCAGCCGAAGGGAGATATGCCGAGATGAGGCCAAGATCGAGGAGATTCTGAAAGAGCTGGGCATAAATCCGGAGGAGGTCATCGTGGCCAAGAACGGAAGGATCGTCCCGGAGGATGAGGCAGCGGGAGGATCGGACCAACTCAAGATCGTGCGTTTTGTGCACGGCGGATGAAGAAGACCATAGCTTAGTGAGAGAGGCAATGCTCGGAGACGAAAAGAAAGGGAGGTATGCCCGACAGATCCTCCTCTTCGGTGAGGGGGGCCAGAAGAAGCTGAAGCGCACTCGCGTTTTTATCGCCGGAGCGGGGGGCCTGGGATCGGCCATTGCCTTTTACATGGCCGCAGCGGGCTTCGGAGGGGTCCGGATCGTCGACTGCGATGTGGTGGAGCTATCCAACCTCAACCGCCAGATCCTGCACTCTGAGGCTGACCTGGGCCGGGCTAAAGCTCTCTCCGCCTTTGATGCCCTAGCCGGCATTAATCCCGAGATAGAGGTGGAGGCGGTGGTAGAGAGGATCTCCGAGGAGAATATCGATGAACTGCTACAGGGCTGCGATATGATCATGGACGGCATGGACAGCTTTCCATCCCGATATCTGCTCAACCGGGCAGCCCTGAAAAGGGCCATCCCTCTATTCCACGGTGCCATCAGCGGCTACCAAGGTCAGGCCACCACCATCATTCCCGGAAGGACCGCCTGCCTCTCCTGCCTCTTTCCTCATCCCCCCCCTCCCGCCACAGCTCCGGCCATTGGCAGCACCTGCGGGGTCATAGGCTCCATTGAGGTAACGGAAGCCATAAAGTACATCACTGGAAAGGGCCGGCTTCTGGAGAACCGTCTGCTGCTTTGGGACGGCCTGGAGGGCTGCCTGGAGGAGGTGGCATATGAGCCCAATCCTTCCTGCCGGGAGTGCTCCCAGGTGAAATGAAGTGCGAGCCGGTCGGGCCCAGGCCAGATCTCCTCTATAGTAGATATTAATAGCAATAATCAGAGAAGATGTGCCAGGTCAAGGGATGTGAAATATGAGCCAAGGCAAGAGTGCGCTGCTGGTGATGGGCTGCCCGGAGGTGCCGGTACAGAATAGCATGGTCATCTATCTGGCCCATAAGCTGAAAAAGTCCGGCTGGGATGTGACTGTAGCCGGGACCAATGCACCGATCAAGCTGCTCAAGGTGGCCGATCCGGAAGGCTATTATGTGCAGAAGATGGCAGATTTGGACCAGACAATCGCGGATATAGTGGAGAAGAAATACGATTTCGATATCTGTTTCGCCTTTATGCACAGCGATGCAGGCATGACCTACGGAGCGACCTTCTCCGCCATCTCCAGGGCCAGGCTGTTCGCGGTGGTCTTCGGGAAGAATGCGGAAGCATTGGGAGAGAGCATCGACTACCCGGCGGAGAAGATCGTGGCTGTGGCCACCCATAATCCCGTTCCACTCAAGAACAAGATCGATAAGGTGGATCTATGAGCTGCATCGAGCAGATGAAGTACAAGCTGTACCTGGAGAGAACCTCATTCAAGGAGGCCCGGGAGTACATAGAGAAAAACTCAGAGGAGGTCTACTATGTCGATCCCGGCTATAAGATCTTTAAGGACTATTATATCATTGGGGTGCCTCCCGTGGCCCTGGGGGTGCGGGGCAAGGAGCTTCTCTTCACCTATGTCAAGCCCTGCCACGGCACCTTTGTCATGGGGATAGACTCGGAGGAGGAGATTGCCCGGCTGAGAGAGAATGAGGCCAGGAAGATCAAGAAATCCCTCAAAGGAGAGGAGAAGGCCAAGGCAGAGTCCAGTGGCGCTCCGGCCAGCTTTGCTGATATTTACAGGAAATAGATGCGGGCGGAAAGATGAGAGTCAAAGTTCTGGCCTTTGCCGGCTTTCGGGAGATTCTGGGAAGGGAGAAGGAGGTGGAGATGCAAGGGGATGCCAGCATAAGGGAACTGCTAGAGACGCTTGCCTTCGTCAGCCCCCGGTTCAGGGAGGCAGCTTTTGAGCCCAGCGGGATTCTGCGCGACTATGTACTGCTCATGGTCAACCGCAAGAGGATCGATGCGGAGAAGGACCTCTCCCGGATTCTAGCGGACGGGGACGAGCTGGCTATTTTCCCCCCCCTGGCGGGAGGCTAAAGGCTTATGATTGAGATCACTGATGAGGAGATCTCTCATGAGCAGATGATACAGCGGGCCCGGAGCAGCCAAGCGGGAGCGGTGGTGAGCTTTCTGGGGACGGTGAGGGATGACGGCATCCTGGGGATGGAGGTGGAGGCCTTTCGGGATGCAGCCCTCTCCGAGCTGGAGGCCATCCGGCAGGAGGCCATGAGCCGCTTCTCCCTCACTGCGGCGGAAATGTCCCACCGCACCGGGAGGCTGGAGGTGGGGGAGGCTATCGTGGCCATAGTCTGCTCTGCGGCCCATCGGGAGGAGGCCTTCTCCGGCTGCCGCTACATCCTGGAAGAGCTCAAGAGCCGGGCGCCACTGTGGAAGAAGGAGATATCAGCTGATGGCGGACGCTGGGTGGAAGGCAAATGAGCGGGAAAGATGAGTTCCTGGTGGTCTACTGCACCGCTCCTCAGGAGGAGGCGGATGCTCTGGCTCGGGCTCTGGTAGAGGAGAGGCTCGCCGCTTGCGTGAACATCGCCCCGGTCCGCTCCTGCTACATCTGGGAGGGAATGCTGAATCTGGACACGGAAGCGCTTTTAATCATCAAGACCACCAGAGAAGGCTTCGAGCCGCTCAAAAAGAGGATAGCTGAACTTCATAGCTATGCCGTCCCCGAGATCATCGCTCTCCCAATAGCGGAGGGCCACCAGCCCTACCTGGACTGGCTGGCCCGCTCTGTAGGTTAAGCCTATATTCCGAGAGCATTATTTTTCTGGTCATGGCCAGAGATCTAAATGAGAGGGACCTGCAGGTCTTGTTCAAGCTGGTTCCGGAGCTGGAGGCTCTGCAGAAGAAGGGAATTGATATTGAGTACATGAACATCCTGCCCCCGGTGGCCAACCATCACTACCGCAGCGTTGAGGAGTTCGAGCAGAGGCTGAAGACGCTGCCGGACGGGGATATGCGCTATCTGGCCGACCTCGTGCTGGAGGGGATCGAGGGCACAGGCTGCCTGGCTCCCGAATTCGCTGAGGCCTTCTTCGTGCTAGCGGGAAAACGGCTGGGAGAGGAGGTGGCCGATAGACTGCGGGAGACTTACGAGGAAGGGGGATCGTGCGGAGGATGAGACTCCCGGCAGAGCTATAGCATCTGGACATTAAATTTTCCCTTAGCCGACTGGTACATCTTTTTATCCAGGGTGAGGAGAGGCACATTCTCCTGAACAGCGGCGGCCAGGAAGAGGCTGTCGTAAAATGTCGTTTTAGTCTCCAGGGAGACCTCAAATGCTTGGGTGGCCAGGTCCGAGGTGCGCATCACGGCACAGGAGGCTATGAACTCCAGGCATTTAGATAGCGAGAGGCGGGCAGCATCATCTCTCTCTTGAAAGAAGGCGACCCTCTTCCAGGCGGCGTTTCCCACTTCTGCCACAGCCAGGTCCAGAGTGATGGGGCTGCAACCTCTTGCCGCCTTGGTCGCCCTATCTGAGGCCTCCTCCTCAAAATAGATGGCGAAGATCACTCCGGAGTCAAGAACTGCTCTATCTCGCATCCCGATCCTCTCTGATCAGCTCTGATGCGCTTATTCCGATGTCCATGGTTTTCTTTCGAACCTCGCCTGCATCAGAGAGGAGACTCTCCCTTCGCCGCTCCCGGACCAGATCCTCAATCGCCTGCCTGATCTCAGACTGCCAGTTGATCTCCTTCATCTCATCCATCATCTGACGGACCTGGGAGGGAATTCGGATTGTATACACACTGGTTGTATTCATATAAAAATGAATACGCGCTTTAGGTATTTACATTTTTTCCAGGATAGATGGCCGGTTCCCGATTGCGATAGCGTAAGGCAGAGGCGACAGCCGCTTTCTGATGATCAGTTGAACTTCTGGAGCAGATCCGCATCCGGCTCCTGCCCGGCCTTCTGGCAGGCCTCCAGGTAGAGCTGCTTCAGGAAACTAGCCAGGTCGGAGAATGCCTGGAGATGCTTGCCAAAGAAGGGCGCCAGAAGCTCCAGCCCCTCGGAGAAGGAATCGGCAGCTTCCCCATATCTCTCCAGGCCCAGCAGGGTATTTCCATAAACTCCCAGACTCCTAGCCAGGTCGGGCAGGAATGCCTGGGGATTTTTCTCGGCCAGCTTTCGGCGTATGTCCGCCGCCTCTTTAGCCGCCTCCAGAGCCTCTTCCCGCCGCCCCAGATCGGAAAGCCTGAGCCCCAGGTTATTCAGGCTCGCGGCCAGGTCGGGCAGGAATGCTTGGGGATTTCTCTCCGCCAGCTTTCGATAGCTGTCCGCCGCCTTTTTAGCCGCCTCCAGAGCTTCTTCCCGCCGCCCCAGACCGGAAAGCCTGAGCCCCAGGTTGTTCAGGCTCCCGGCCAGGTCGGGCAGGAATGCCTGGGGATTTCTCTCCGCCAGCTTTCGGCGTATGTCCGTCGCCTCTTTAGCCGCCTCCAGAGCTTCTTCCCGCCGCCTCAGATCGGAAAGCATGCTGCCCAGGTTGTCCAGACTCCTAGCCAGGTCGGGCAGGACTGCCTGGGGATTTCTCTCCGCCAGCTTTCGATAGCTGCCCACCGCCTCTTTAGCCGCCTCCAGAGCCTCCTCCCACCGCCCCAGATCGGAAAGCATGATTCCCAGGTTGTTCAGGCTCCCGGCCAGGTCGGGCAGGAATGCCTGGGGATTTCTCTCGGCCAGCTTTCGATAGCTGTCCGCCGCCTCTTTAGCCGCCTCCAGAGCCTCCTCCCACCGCCCCAGATCGGAAAGCATGATTCCCAGGTTGTTCAGGCTCCCGGCCAGGTCGGGCAGGAAAACCTGGGGATTTTTCTCGGCCAGCTTTCGACGAATGTCCGCCGCCTCTTTGGCCGACTCCAGAGCTTCTTCCCTCCGCCCCAGATTAGAATGCGCATTTCCTAGGTTACTCAGGCTCGTCGCCAAATCAGGCAGGAATGCCTGGGGATCTTCCTCGGCCAGCTTTCGATAGATGTCTGCCGCCTCCTGAGCTGCCTCTAGGGCCTTTTCGTGCTTCCCCAGGGAAAAAAGGGCATAGCCAAGGTTGTTGAGAGTGCCTGCCCTCTCGACTTTTTCCGCGGATGGAAGCAAGAGAAGCCTCACCCTCAAGACTCTTTCATTAAGCTTTCTCAGGGTTAATGTGCGATCAGCAGGAGGCAGCAGATCTTCCAGCACATCCAGGAAGTCCCCGGCCTCCTGGCGCGAGGCTTCGGCACATTCCTCAGCCGCCGCCTCCAGATTGGAGCGGGAGCCCTCCAGCCGGGAGTGCGCCTCCATCTCATCAGCAGGAAGCCTCTTCAGCCACCTCTCCCAGGCTGGCAGGAGTGCCAACCTTTGGGCCTTCTGCTCCGCATCGCCGAGGGGCCAGTGGCCGCGGGCGTACTCGGCCACAGTGGCATGCCAGCGCCAGAGCTGGCCGGATGAGTCGAAGTCGGCCAGAGCCGCCTCCCGCAGCTTCTCCGGGCCGCCATCGCCGGCAGCGGCGCGCAGAACCATCTCCGGGGCGTTGCCACCGGGAAAGAGGGAGAGAGCCCGCCAGGCCGCCTCTCCGGCAGGATCAAGCCCAATCGCACACCAGGAGTAGACCCTCTCGATCTGGCTGGCATAGTCGCCGCTCTTCTTTGCCACATCCTCCAGCAGCTCGTCCAGATCCTGCCGCCCGGCCTGGGCCACCAGCCGCTCCACCAGCAGAGGGTGGCCGGACACAGCACTGGCGATGAGATATGCCTTTTCCACAGTCAGTGGAATTCCCCTCTGAGCCGACTGGGCCAGGGCATACTCTGCGGCCTGCTTTACCGCCAGGCCGTGATGAAGACGAATTGAGACCGCTATAGGCAGCTCCTCCAGGATCTGGCTGGACGGGCGCAAAGCCAGAATGGCGGCACTCTCGCTGCCCAGCCGTCGCAGTGCCTCCCCAAGCTTGACCTTCTCATGATCGGGAAGCGAGTCCAGGTTGTCCAGCAAGAGCAGCACCGGCTGCATAGCGGTATAAGGGAAAAGATCCTCCGTCCTCCCCAGCCCCAGCTCCCCAGCCAGTGACGCCAGCAGGCCCTCGGCGCTGGCAGCTCTGGCCTCTTCCGCCCTGGGTCCGGCGGCATAGGCGATGCCACCGGGAAAGCGCCATCCGCAGCGCAGCGCCGCCTCCAGAAGCAGGCTGGACTTGCCTATGCCCTTTGGGCCGGAGATGATGATTGCCGCCGGAGGATGGGCCAGGGCAGAGGCCATCCTCACCAGCTCCCGGCCTCGACCCAGGAAGAGCCTGGCCTGAGGCAGGAGGCTGCCTCTGGGGCGGCGCTGGTCTATGAGGGGCTCGCCCCCGCTCAGGGGCCCCAACTTCATGCCGCCGTCTCCCAGAAGGATCACCTGGTGGGTGGTGATGGCTTTGCCGGCATTCTCCAGAGCTCTCTGGAGCGGAAAACCGTTGCACAGCTCGGCATATAGCCGGGCGGCAAAGGCCACCGCCTCATCGTCCCGGACCACCTTCTCATGGCCCAGCACTGCCCGGGCCAGGCCGCCGTCCAAAAGAGCTTGCGCCACGGAGCAGGCGACAGCGGCGCTCTCGCAGCCGTTCAGGACCACCAGATCGATCTTTTGAGGAAGGTCCTTGAGGGCATCAATGACCTCGGCGGTTCCGGCAAGATGAACCCGCCCCAGCTCATCCTCCAGGACCAGGCCCTCCTTCCAGGCGTGGCCGGAGAAGTGCAGAACCTGGGGAAAGACGGACTGCTCCGCCGCCCGCGGCGATAGGGCGGCCCGAAGAGCAGGCAATGTGGGTGGAGCAAGCCTGGCCAAAAGTATGGGCGCTCCGCTCTGCCGGACGCCTTCGGAAAGGCGATGCCACTCTGCTTGCAGGTCCAGATGGACGGGAGCGCTTTCCGGATTTCTGGGATCACAGATCGGCGAAGCCAGCAATGCCAGGACACGCAACATCCGGGCCGGGTCTCGCTTCCCCCGCCTGGCCTGTTCCGCCGCCTCGATCATCAGATTCTCTGCCTGGATCTTGAGCGCTGGCGAGCCCTCAAGCATATCTTTCCTCATTTCGTGATCCGTCTTCTCTGGCCTCATCTTTCCATCCTCGGACAAGGAGTGCGCACTGGCTTTGTGGGAGAGGGATTTCTATCCTTTTATGAGATTCGGTCTTCCGCCTTAAATTGACTATGAAGATGAAATGGCTGAAGGCTGCTTTCAGCACAATCCTGAAATAAGATTCAGCCTGCAAAGCCCTGGAAAAAGGAGATGCCGGTCTTGAGCAGAGCAGCAGATTACAGTCCGCAAGACGTGAAGCAGCCCGTAGGGATCGACGACCTGGCCGTCTATGTGCCGGGGCTCTATCTGCCCCTGGAGGGCGAGTTCGCTCGCAGCCGGGGCATAGATCCGGGCAAGCTGATCAAGGGTATAGGCATAGAGCAGATGGCTGTGCCCGATGCCCATGAGGATGCCGCCACCATGGCCGCCATGTCCCTTCTGCTGCTAATGAGACGCAGCGGCCTGGAGCCGGAGAGAATCGGCAAGATCTATGTGGGAACAGAGTCCTCGGCAGACGAGGCCAAGGCCATGGGCACCTACGTCATAGGCATGCTGGAGCAGGTCTATGGCCGCGGCTCCTTCCGGGAGTGCAGCACGGTGGAGATGAAGGCGGCCTGCATCGCCACCACCCTGGCTCTGGAGAGCCAGAGCTACTGGCTGGCGGGGGAGGATGAAGACAAGGTGGGGGTGGTCATAGCCTCGGATGTGGCCAAATATCCCCTGGCCTCGCCCGGCGAGTACACCCAGGGGGCGGGAAGCGTCTCCCTCCTGCTCAAGAAGAATCCCCGGCTTATCTCATTGGAGCAGGTCTACGGCCACTTCACCAGGGACGAGAACGACTTCTTCCGCCCCATGGGCTGCACCACTGCTGTGGTCAACGGCAAGCACAGCAACCAGTGCTACCTGGATGCCATGACCGGGGCCTTTGACTCATTTGCCGCCCGGGCGGCCCGGAAGGGGATCATCGTCCCGGCAGCGGGGCAGTGTGTCACCGATTTTCTGGATCATATCCTCTTTCATATCCCCTATCCCAGGATGGTGGAGTATGCCTCGGTGGCCGTTTTCCGGCATGACTGGAAAAGCTGCCAGCGCAGCCGCAGGGTAGAAGAGGAGATCGGCCCGGAGCCCGGAGAAGGGGACTATAAAGATGAAGCCGCTTTCCAGGCAGCGCAGGCGGACTACGCCCGCCGCTTCGCCCGCTCGCCCCAATTTTTAGAGGCTTTTGCCGCCAAGGTCAGGGATACGGCAACTCTCTCCCGCAAGATAGGAAACATCTACACCGGATCGATCTATCTCGGGCTGGCCAGCCTCCTGGAGCTTGGAAGACTGCAAGCTGGGCAGAGGTTGGGCTTTGGAGCCTACGGCAGCGGCTGCTCCGCCCTCTTCTTCTCCGGGCGGGTAGGGCCGCAGGCGGAAGATCTGCCAAGGCTGGGGCTGATGGAGAGGCCGGAGGATAAAAGGGAGATCTCGCTGGCGGACTACGAGATGCTGCACGAGGGCAGGAAGGAGAAGAGCGTGGTCGAGCCCAGGCAGGAGTTCGTGCTGGCGGGGATAGACTCGCAGGGGTACAGGCACTATAAATTCGTGGATTGAGGTCTATCTTGCCAGGATCTCCGCCCTCTTTCGGACCACATCGGGCGCGGTGAAGGGCTGGCCCTGGAAGACGATCTGCTTTGTCTCTTTTCCGTGCTCTTTCAGGTAGTCGGTGACATTCATCCAGCGAATCCTGCCGTCCGAGGTGCGGATGACCAGCATCACCGGATAGGCCTGGCTCAGCCAGTATTCTGCCCAACGTTTCTTTTTAATGTAAAAGACTTCTGTGTCATCACGCACTCTTTGTTTCAGATATGAATCTCCGGACTTGAGCTGCAGATAGAGACGTTGTCCGCTAGCTTGGCCTTTATCGTTTTTAAACTCGATTTCGCCATCGATGCCACGATCCGAATTTGTGTATTGCCGATAAATCTGTCCTGCCTCACCAGCAATAGCGTAAGCGTGTCCCACCAGGATCAGTTCGAGACTCTCATTGTCCAAGTTAATCCCGGCTTTATCATCCATTTCTCGCACCCGCTGCAGGAATTCATTAGATGCAAATTTCTCTTCGATCAGGTCCAGCAGGGGCACCCGTTTCTCACAGAGGGGGCAGATAATGTCCTTGAGGCCCTTTTCCAGTCGCTTTTTCACAGCTATGCGATTTTCCAGGGCCTCGTCGCAGTGAGGACAGACGTAGGTTCTGACTCTGGTTACCCCTTCTCTGGGCTGGGCCCGGGCCAGGAGGTGCTCGTGCACATATTTAATGAAGGTGACCTTAGTGTCATCCGGTACACCCGCATCGAAGTAGACCACTATCTCCGCCTTGCCCTCTCCTTTCTTGGTCATGGCCAAGCCCGCTCTCTTTCCCGCTGGAGTTCTGAAGTCCGCTGCATCCTTCCAGAGCTGATCGCACTCGAATCCGTCTGAATAGCTTAGACGGACCACCAGGGTGGAGTATATATCCTCCAGAGGTCCGGAAAAGCCATAGGTGACAAAGATATTGGGATGCTCGGGTGGATTCGGATTATCACGGCGGAAGTAGGAGGGAAAGACAAGCATGCTCCCCTGAGGCGTCTCCTGGCGAATGCAGAGAGATCGATCCAGGAAGGTCTGGACTATGGCTCGCAAGAGGATCTTCTCATCCGCCTGGGATAGGCGCTCCATGTCTTTATAATCAAGATCGCCATCCAGAACCTGCTTCTCCAGGACCACGCCCATCTCATCGGCGTGCTCTCGAGCCATGCGCACTACCACCGATGCATAGCGGTTCATCCAGGCTGGTGAAAGCAGCAAGAAGTCTCCGAAGGCCAGGGCCTGCGCCACTCCCTGCCCCTGCATCAGACCAACCACAGCCCGCAGATCTGCCTCGGAGATGGCCTCCTTGGGGAGCATGAGCTGTAGCCTCTGGTGCAGCTCGGGAAGACGCACCAGCGGAGCCTTCTCATCTGTCAGCTTTAAGATGGCGTCTTTCAGGGTCTTGAAAAGCCGGGTGGTGGAGGTCCAGGGAAGGCTCTTCCAGGGTATGTTCTTGGCTATGGCCTCCTTAAGCTCCTGACAGCCCTCGCCGGTCTTGGCCCCTGTGCAGATGAATCCGGCAAAGCCGTGCTCTCTGATGTACTCCTCAAACTGTCGCTGGCTTATGGTTACTCCGCCCCGGTCACAGCGGGCGGCGACCAACAGCTTCTCAGGCTGGAATCTGGCGGCAGCGGAGAGGGCCTTTTCCCAGTGGCCCATGCCATCGAAGGGATTGCCATCCTGGGGATTGAAGACCAGGACGCCAAGCGCCGTCTCATCCATGTAGAGCTGGTGAATGAGTCGGTAGTCCGCCTGGCCGGCGAAGTCCCAGAGCCACACCTCCCTCTCCATATCCTTTTCGCCGACATCTGCCGGCAGCTCCAGGAGGGAGATGATCATGCCATGCGTGGATTCAGTGGGCTCCCAACGGTCCTTGCAGAGGCGCAGGGCCAGGCCGGTCTTGCCCACCCCGGTATCGCCGACCAGAACGACCTTGGCGTTAATGTAGCGGGCAGCACCGACCTCCCCGATAAGCGTGTCAGCTTCTGGCAGATTCCACATCATCAAAGTCTTAGCCGAACTGGAGACGACTGTCAGACCATCTCGGGAGATGGCCACGCCCGAGACTGCACCGGGACTCCCTTCTAGGGTGCCAAGGCACTTGCCAGTTGCCAGATCCCACACCCTCATAGTCGAATCCACGGAACCGGAGACGACTGTTCGACCGTTGGAGGTGATGGCCACGTCCCATATACCTTCAGAATGGCCTTCCAGGGTAGCGCGGCAATTGCCCGTGGCCACGTCCCATACCTTCAGAGTCTTGTCATCGGAAGCCGAGACTGCTGTCAGGCCGTCGGGAGTGATGGCCACGGCCTGAATGGCGTTGGCATGCCCTTCCAGGGTGGTGCGACACTTGCCAGTGGCTAGATCCCATACCTTCAGAGTCTTGTCAACGGAAGCGGAGATGGCCGTCTGGCCGTCAGGGGTAATGGCTACGCAAAGGACTAATCCATCATGACATCTCAGGGTGGTGCGGCACTTTCCCGTGACCAGGTCCCATGCTTTTAGAGTATAGTCCCCTGAAGCAGAGACGACCGTCTGGCCGTCAGGGGTGATGGCCAAGCCCCATACATACTGAGAATGGCCTTTTAGGGTGGCGCGGCACTTGCCCATGGCTAAGTCCCATACCTTCAGAGTCCTGTCAAGGGAAGCCGAGACTGCTGTCAGGCCGTCGGGAGTGATGGCCACGGCCTTGACACCGCTGGCATGCCCTTCCAGGGTGGTGCGACACTTGCCAGTGGCTAGATCCCATACCTTCAGAGTCTTGTCATCGGAAGCGGAGACGGCCGTCTGGCCGTCAGGGGTAATGGCCACGTCCCAAACAAGTGCTTCATGACCTTTCAGAATCAATCTGGATTGATCAGTCTGTCTTTTCTTAACCAGGGGTTTCGACGTTTCTCGGCAGGCGACCAAGAGCCCGGCATAAGTCTCCTCCGATGCCTTCCTCCAGTCAATACGCGCAAACTGGGCTATGATATCCGGCGGCTGGCATTCGGCTATAAGCAGCGGTATAAATCTCCGCTCTGCATTGGTCGGGTCCCGGAAGAGCAATGTGAGATGCTCCATCCTGCCCCAGTCCGAGGCAAAATAGTCCGGGGACATGCACATGAGTAGAACGCAGGACTGCTCCAAGCCTTGCTGGATCTTGAGGGGGATGGAGTCCCCCGGCTGGATGGCCCAGGCGTCCAGCCAGACCCGCAGGCCGTCCTGCTTCAGGCGCTGGGCCAGGGCATGGACCTTCTCCTTATCCTTGGAGCTGTAGCTGAGAAAAACGTCGTACTTGAAGTCGCTGCCCATCGCTCTCGCCTCTTCCCTCCTGTCTTGCTTATGCTCCCATTCAACTTTTCGGATTAAATTGTTTGCTGTGGATGATAGCCCTGTGTATAGTCCGGAAATCCTTGACTTTATATACCCATGGTTTTGTCATCAAAATCGAGTGACTGCTGTGCCTTTTGAATCATGTAGATTATGCGGTTCTTGTCGGACTCGTTTCCGGAAAATGCCTTGGTAAAAGCGGCAATTCTACCTGATTTGTAACCAAGCCCAGAACGAATCGCTTTAAATCCGTTCTTCCGTCTTTGGCATGACCAAACGCTATCCTGATTGAATCCGTGGCATCTGGTGCATCATTTTCATATTTGCCAGATACGCTGAAGTTCGTGGTAACAGCTCTGTTGCACCGTATTTGTAAATCGCGTCAAGAGTCCTGCCGACAACATCATCATTGAGATCAGATGGATCGATGCCTTCACCGAACAGTTTTTCTGTTGGGATATTCATAAAAAAATTAGGAAACAAATATAATCGCCGATGAGTGAATCCCAGGCCGTTAAGGATCATGGCTTTTATTATGGTCGAGTTAGGAAGATTTTTTGAGCCCTTTTTCGGCATGACCTCGTCAATCACTTCGCAGATCTTCAGAGTATCGAAAATGCCGGCTACTATCCCAAGATGACCTAAGCTGTATGACTGAACATCTAAATCCATGCTACTTCCCTTCGGAAAAAAGATAGTAGCTATTTATTTAAAAATATTTCGTATATTTAACGGTGGAAAATTAAGAACTGCGAGTTAAAAGTGCGGAATGTGGGCTCAGGCCCAGTGGAGTCTTATCATTGTCCAGCCCCAAGGAGCTTGATAAGGAGCCCCATCGCCCTTCGACAGGCCTATCCCCGCTTGTTCCGAACCAAAATGAGACATCGCCTGAAGCAGGATCCCATTCCCT
>JAGOLL010000022.1:27714-33395 GCA_017994055.1 Methanothrix sp. | reverse complement strand
GCCATGATGGAGGGCAGGCCCTTCAAATACCTCCTGCTTATGGCTCCGGGAATGGTGAGCAGGGCAATGACCATGATTATCCCCACCACCTTGATCAGCACCACTACGCTGAAGGCCACCATGGCCAGAAGCAGGAGGCGCAGGCTGGAGACGGGAAGGCCAATGGCCTGAGCATAGACCGGATCAAAGCTCAAGAGCAGAAGCTCCTTGTAGAGAAGAAAGACCAGGGCCAGGATTATTGCGGTCAATGACAAGATGAGCAGCACATCGTTCATGCTCACAGCCAGGATATTTCCGAAGAGGTAGCCGAAAAGGTCGCGGGCATATCCCCGGGACAGAGTGAGAAGCATTATTCCCAGAGCCATCCCCGTGGCCATGAATACGCCAATGGCCGTGTCCTCGGATACCTTGGCTCGGGAGCTGGTAAGGCCGATGCCAATAGCGGTCAGGACCGCCGATCCTATGCCGAAGGCCAGAGGATCATATCCCAGAAAGTAGCCGAGGCCAATGCCTCCGAAGGCAGCATGGGCTATTCCGTCGCTGATGAATACGATTCTATTCAGGATTACATATATTCCTATTATGCCGCAGAGCACAGCTGCGGCGAGGCCGGCCAGCAGGGCGTTTCTCATGAACTCATAGGAGAGAAAGTTCAGTTCAATCATGTTCCCTCAGAACGCGGTGGGGTGTGCCGTGGGCTATCATCTCCACCGGGCAGCCGTAGGCCTTCTCTATGTCCTCATTGGATAGCTCTTTGGAGCCATGGTAATAGAGCCGCTGGTTGAGGCAGGCGATCTTGTTCACATAGGTGGAGATGGCAGTAAGATCATGTGAGACCATAACAATGGCCTTGCCCAGATCGCAATTAAGATGACTGAGAAGCTCATAGAAATCCGTCTGCTGGGCAGAGTCTATGCCCGCCGTGGGCTCATCCAGGAGTAGCAGATCCGGATCGGAGACGAGGGAGCGAGCTACGAAAACCCTCTGCTGCTCTCCTCCCGATAATGCTCCTATCTCCCTCTCCGCCCGGTCCGCCATTCCCACCGCCTCCAGGGCCCTCAGAGAACAGTTGCGATCTTCTGTTCCGTAGCGGTGCAGCAGTCCGACCCGGCTGTACCTTCCCATGAGCACAACATCCTGAACTTTTACCGGAAAGCTGCGGTCAAATACCGTCTTCTGGGGCACATATCCGACTCTGCTCCTGGCCCTGGCCGGGGGCAGGCCGAAGAGGGAGATCTCTCCCCGGTCGGATTTGATCAGGCCCAGCATCGCCTTGAGCAGAGTTGACTTGCCGCCACCGTTCGGTCCTATGATCCCCAGGAAGTCGCCGGCAAAGAGCTCCAGGTTTATGCTCTCCAGCACCACATGCCCTCCCTGGCTGACCCAGAGGTCTCTTATGGAAAGTATTCTCTCCTTTATCTCCGCCATCTAGCGATCATCCCTGGCCCGTGTTCTGCATGCTCTGGGCAATCTGCCTTCCCGCGTATCTCATGTTCTCCAAATAGTCCGGAGCCAGGGGATCCAGTATGATCAGCTGGGCGGACATCTCCTTAGCTATGACCTCGGCCGCCTTGGGATTGAACTGGGGCTCGACGAATACGGTGGTTATATTGCTCTTCTTTGCCAGGTCAATCACCCGGCTCAGGTACCGGGGTCCCGGCTCCTTCTCCTCCACCAGAAGTGGGACCTGCTGCAGGCCATAGTCGCGGGCGAAGTAGCTCCAGGCAGGATGCTGAACCAAAAAGATGCGGCCTTTGGCTGCGGCAAAACGGCTCTCTAGCTCCTTATCCAGCTCATGGAGCTTTTCCAGATAATCGTCTCTGTTCTGGGCATAGTAATCCCTATGGTCCGGATCGAGATCGGAGAGGCCTGAGCAGATGTTTTCCACCTGGATGGCAGAATTTCGCAGGGAGAGCCAGATGTGGGGATTGCTCTCCTCTCCATACTCATGAAGCAATTCCACGCCTCGGGAGGAGTCCACCATCTTCAGCTCCCGGTTGGCTGCCAAGAGATTGTCCATCCAGAATTCCAGTCCCGCCCCGTTCATGACATACATATCCGCCCGGGATAGCCTGACCATCAGAGATGGAGTGGGCTCAAAGGAATGGGGCTCGGCACCGGGGGGGACCACCACTGTGACCTCCACCCGATCCCCGCCCACCTCCCGGACCAAGTCGGCCAGAGGGGCGATGGTGGCTGCCACCCTGATCTGCTCTCCTGTGCCGGAGTCATTCTCGGAAGATGTCGCATATGGCCCTTCCGGAGAAAGGCAGCCGCTGAGGGCGGCAGATATGAGAATAGATATCAATATCAATTTCTTGTCAAAACGGCCTGACATATTGCTGCACCTGCAAGACCTTTCCAACTGGGAAGCTCTACGGGATTCGATGGTAATGGACAAGGCCCGCCCTCGGCCGAAAATCCTTCCGGCAGCATTAGAGCAGAGGGGTTTTGCCGATATCCGAGCCACGATGAAGCTGTCAACATCTGCCTGATATTGGTGGCCTGAAATAAAGGTGTCGATTGTTATAATCGAAAAATGAAAGCCAGAGGAATTTGTCTATCAAGAGCATTGCCCTCTCGGGCCGATCCATTCATGGTATGTCTGCTCTTTGAATCCGCATATCATAAAGGAAAAACGTGCGGCTGCCGGGATTCGAACCCGGGTTACGGGCTTGGGAAGCCCATGTCATAACCGCTGGACCACAGCCGCTCCATGATATTGATCTTCGTGCCTGCCCTGCTACATTCCACTCCCTGTATTTATATGTTCTAGCTCTTGCCCTTGCCGCTCTGTCGGGAAATAATATATATTAATATAAAATTATACGATGTGGCGGATATAATCGGCCATGAGCCAATAAAAAGTATGAAGCGACCTAGATGTAGACCGCCGTTCCCGGCTCGACATTGATTATCTTGCTGCCTCCCCTCTCGAAGAACATGGTCTTGGGATAGTTGAACTGACCATCGTAGACCCTGACCTCATGATTCTGGCCTCCGGCCACTTTGAAGCTGTACCTTCCATCCAGCTGATCTCCGCCCATACCTTCTGTTCCTATAAATAAGCCGTCCAGGAAGACCTGATAGCCGCGCATGCCCTGGGAGACTATCGTTGCTGTGGAATCGCCTCCGGATGGAGCAGCCGGCTGATTTGTGGCGGAAGCTGGAGCAGGAAGCTGAACCAATGGGTATGTAGACATTGATATGGGATAGGCTCTGAATGAAGATCTGGTTTGAGCATACTGCATGGTCTCAGACCAGTTCTTCTTGAATGGCTCCCAGGTCATCTTTCCGAGCGAGTTCAGCCTGAAGTCGGAATAGTAGGGCAATGTGCCATAGTAGGGAAATACCCCATATGGGCCAGGATAATAGCCGGCCTTGGATTGATAGGTCTGGCCTACTATGGGGCTGGAGTAGAAGATGGGATCGGTGAAATATTTTCCTACATCGCCGTGATACGATCCCACATATCCTCCCTCCAGCCAGTCCTGTCCACAGGTGATGCCGATCGTCAAGCACAAGACAACCGCAGATAGGCAAATGATAGCCCTTCGCAATGTCATGATATCACAGGATGGCATCTGCATTGATAGGATATAACATTTGGCAGGATGAAATTGGCTGGGTCCGGGATAGGCATCCCTCCGAAGATCATTTATCCCATAAAATCACAATATTTATGGATTGAAATGAAGCCTATATATATTCTGTTACTTGTATTGTCCTGCTTCTTTTCCATAGCAGGGGCGCAGAGCAATCTAAATTACGTGGGCATAGACCCGGCCATCAAAGAGATGCTCACATCCATCGATACGCCCAAGCCGGCTGCAAATGCATCTTTTACCGCCACCAGCGCTGATCCGGCGGTCAAAGAGATGCTCACATCCATCGGTATTGCCAGAGCATCTGGAAATGCCTCTTTTACCTCTACCAGCGCCGACCCGGCCGTCAGAGAGATGCTGATCTCCATGGATATGCCCCGGTACGCCGGAAATGTCCCGGTGGAGATCATATCCGGAAGCTGGCAGCTCAGCCTCTCCGAGGGAAGATCTATCGAGCTGGAGCTGATGCAATCAGGCTCTGCCGCATTCGGCAAAGGAATCATGGTCAACAGCACACACACCCAGGAGGCCTTTGCCAGCGGATCGGTTTCCGGAAGCAGCCTGAATCTGGAGGTTGTGCCGGAGAGTGCCTCTGAGCTTTATGCTTTATCAATAGATATCATCCGCCTTCCGTATAAAGGAACATATGTGGTATTTCTGGCCGGCTCCGTCCTGCAAACCGGGACGATAACGGCAAGCAAGAACGAGAGCATCTAATCCCATCTTTTTTATTAGAAATGTGCTCCCCGTCATTTCTTGAAGGGAGAGTGAGGCCGTGGCTTTGGAGAATGCTGGATGGAAAATGCCTTCTTCTCCTGGGAAATGACGGTGGACCGGCCAAAAGGGGCCGTCCCGCAAAAACGCTCTTAATCCATGGCGGGCATGGCTGCTGGAGCTGTGCTCCGAAATGCGACTTGCAGTGGGATGCTTCGGCCTATGCACCATCATTATCCTGGATTATTATGAGAAAGATTCTCTCCTCAGCTGCGGTCTCTTCCCAGGGCCGCTTGTAGATCGCCGATATTATGGTCTGGCCCGGCTCGATTGGGGTGAAGCCGAAGATCTGCTGTCCCCCTGCACCAATAAGCGCGGGCCGGATTATGGTTAATGTGCCATTTAATTGGGCACCTCCATTTAAAAATCGGTCATCGAAATCCACCGTCCAGGCATATCCCGTGGTCGGATTTGAATCCAGGATGATGTCAAAAGGCTGCCTTAACTTGGCACGGATAACATCATGGGGCTCAATCCTCTTTCCACCAACCACATATCCCTCTTCTGGCTTGAAGATGATGTCATGAATAGCTGATCTCCGGCTCTGGTTCAGGCTTTTATCCTCGCTCATGCTGATCACCTTGACGGTGCTAGGTGGCTTGGCCGAGCTGACAGCCTGAGGATCGCTCCCTTCGCTGCAGCGGCTGGCAATGCCGGCCTGGGACACAATGCATAAGGTCAGGGCGATCAAGAGTATACCCAGCACGAGCTTTTTTCCAGGATAAGCCATCTTATCAGCCTTTAATTGTAAATGACGCTGAAACCTAAAAAACTTTGTGTTGGATGAAGACTTCCCTGTCCCCCTGAAGATGCCCAGAAGTTTCCATCTCTGACCGCCTTCTCTTCGACGAACTGTGACTTCATTAAGCATTCTCAAACGGTCAAGGGAGGCTCAATCCGTTTTAGCCTTTTTTCGTACAGGATTATCCGGTTCACGCGCTCTTAGAGCTCTTCTCATCGGCGTTTCTTAATAATTGCAGGCCTGACATCGGGCGACAGATCCTCTGGTAATCCCTCATTCGGAATCAGACTTGCATAACAGATAGCATGACATCGAGCACGATCCGGGCGTCAACCAGGCTCGAGCCATGCGGAGAATATGATCCTGCTCAGCCATATGAATTGGATCCCATCGGATCGCGACCAGGGAACCTGCGCCAACTGCTGGTCCTGGGCCGGAACGGGGATACTGGAGATAGCCCTCCACTCTCAATTGGGGATCCGGGATCGCTTATCGGCGCAATATGTCAATTCCAATTACAGCGGCGGCCATGCAGTCCTCTGCGTGGGATACAATGACAG
>JAGOLL010000022.1:0-27614 GCA_017994055.1 Methanothrix sp. | reverse complement strand
CCGGAACGGGGATACTGGAGATAGCCCTCCACTCTCAATTGGGGATCCGGGATCGCTTATCGGCGCAATATGTCAATTCCAATTACAGCGGCGGCCATGCAGTCCTCTGCGTGGGATACAATGACAGGATCAGAAAATCTCTTATGCTTGGATGTAGAATGATGATAGGGGAAAACATATCAAATCCCTGAATAAGACGACAGTGCAACAGGAGATGGGGCAATGAACTGGAAATCTATATCGGCCATCCTCATATTATCCCTGGTGGGGTGTGTCGGAGGATTGGATGCAGTAAACGGCTTAGAGATGAGGCCGGGAGAGGCAGCGGCAGAGAGGATGTTTGAGCGGGGATTCGGCGAGCCTTGGATTGGAGGAGATCCACCCTCTATGAGCTCCTATAGCTATGGATCCTATTATCAGCCCAGGGTCCGGAGTTGGTGGTACGATCCGTTCAATTATTACAGCTATCAAGGCAAGACCTATCATCCCTATCGATACTACTATTACCACTATCCGGGCTACAGCTGGTACTATCCCTACGCCTATCACTCCTATTGGTACCCATACTATAGCCCTTACTGGTGGTACTGATAGAGATACGGTAATGGGGCGATCTGATCTTATTGGGATCGCCTCAATATTTCTTCAGATGCGAGCCTCTTCTTCTTGAATTAGAAGGATCTCTTCTCCGGCTGCAGTTATCCCGGTCATTAGAGGAGTCTCTGATAAAAAGGAAAAAGCTCGCTTCTCTCCAATTGACCAGCCGGCGGGAGAATCCCGGCAACTGGGCCACCTCGTCCATCAGCGGCCGGACCAGCACATCCGCTCCCACCTTCGCTGCCAAATCTCCCATGGCCAGCTGCATCTCCAGAGGGGGGCGGATGGAGTAAATCAGCCCAGCTCCCCGATACAGCTCCAGGCGGGGCGAGAATATATCGTCCTTCTCCACCTTCAGGCCGGCGAGAAGCCGCTCCTCTCGATCGGTGAGCATCACCTGCAGGCCCCGCGCCGCCAAGAGCAGGGCCACATGGGCGACATGGCCCGCTCCCACCTCTACCACCTGGCCGCTATAATTTTGGGCGATATAGTCCGCCAGATCCTCCCCGCCCCGGAGTGATGAGATGGTCATCATCGAACGCTCCATTGCTGCCCTGCAAATGCTGATGCGCAATAATTATTAACATATATCACTATAAAGCTAAGCCAGCAATGAGGGGGAAGAGCAGTTGCAGACAGATGTACTTGAAGCAAGTCATATTTCAGTTTACGATGAGGGTTTCGGCCTGCCCAAGATCCTGGTGATTGGCTGCGGCGGGGCGGGCAACAATGCCGTGAGCCGACTGGCGCTCTCCGGCCTTTCCGGAGCGAGGACCCTGGCCATAAATACAGACCGCCAACAGCTAGAGGCAGCCCGGGCGGAGGAGAAGATTCTCATCGGCCGGAATCTGACCAGGGGCATGGGCGCGGGCGGTGACCCGGATATGGGCCGCAGAGCAGCAGAGCAGGCCGCACCGGAGCTGGAGGGAATCCTAAGGGGTGCAGATCTGGTATTCGTTCTGGCCGGCCTGGGAGGGGGCACAGGGACAGGATCGGCTCCGGTGATAGCCCGCTTAGCCCGGGAGAGGGGCGCAATTGTGGTAGCCCTGGTCACCACTCCGTTCCATCTGGAGAAGGCTCGCGTCTTTGCCGCCGAGGAGGGACTGGAGCTTCTCAGAAGCTATGCCGATACTGCCATCGTCATGGACAACAACCGCCTCCTGCGATGCGCGCCGCACCTGCCGCTGGAGGATGCCTTCTCCTTTGTGGACCGGATCATGGCCGATATCGTATCCGGGATATGCGAGACCATAACTGTGCCCTCTCTGATAAACCTGGACTATGCTGACCTTTGCACCATCATGAGATCGGGGGGAGCCTCCTTCATGTTCGTGGGAGAGGCCTCCATGAAGAGCAGCCCGGAGAAGATAGTGCGGGCGGCTCTGAAAAACCCGCTTCTCGATGTGGACTATCGAGGGGCCGGAGCATGCCTCCTGCATATGATCGGCGGCCCGGATATGACCATGAAGGAGGCCGCGGCAATAGCCGGTGCTCTGACCCAAGAGCTGGATCCCAAGGCCAATGTCATCTGGGGAGCCAGAATCCGGCCCGAGCTGGCCGGCCGGGTCAGGCTGATGGCCATCATCACCGGGGTGAAGTCCGCCCAGGTCCTCTCTGCCGCTCCATCGCAGGATGAGTGCCAGATCCTTCAAAGAAGCAGGAAAAAGATAGATGAGATCTCCCCTAAGCTGGATATGATAAGATGAGCCATCTCGCATTCCAAATCTTTGCCCTGGTCCTCTCGGTGATCCTGGTGCTGGGTACCATTTACAGCATTCGCCTCTATCTGGAGATATGAGCCCACGGGTCAGCGTTGGCAGCTTTAAGAATCAGCCTGATGAATGATGAGGCTCTTCAGCCTCATTTATGCCTGAGGACTATCCTTCTCCCCTGGGCGTCACCCTCTGAAACTTCCACAGCCGGTCCAGCCGGGCGGTGGCATCCACCCCCACCTTGGTGGTGATTCCATCTATGCTGCGGGGATCGAGGGTGCTGCCCCTTACATTGGGATGCACCACCAGATCCTCATCGCCCCTCATGCGGGTTGCGATGGCAAACTCGAGGTCGCGGGAGCTGTATATATCTATATCCGAATCCACCACCAGCACGTGCTTGAGGGAGCCATGGGCCTGGAAGGCAGCCTCTATGGCTCTTTTGGCATCTTCCTCAGTCTCCTTCTCTATCTGGACCACGGCATGGAAGTAGTTGCATCCGCCTTCGGTGAGGATGACATTCCTGACCCTGGCCACCTCTGAGACGGCTTTGTAGATGAGCGGCTCATAGGGCACACCCATGAGCATCTTATGCTCTCCTCCCGCCGGAAGAAGTCCATGATACACGGGATCCTCCCTGGTCATCATCCTGGTTAGGCGTATGATCGGTTCCTGACGGACCAGATCCTGGGTGCCGGTTATATCCACGAATGGCCCCTCTCCTGCCCTCTCCGCGGTGATATATCCCTCCAGGACGATCTCGGCATGGGGAGCGGGAACTCCGTTCTCCAGGCGCACCAGCTCGACGGGCGAGCCCCGCAGGGCAGCAGCATAGGAGAACTCCTTTTCCGGTGGGACCCGGGTGGAGGCGGCCATAAGCAAGAGCGGGTCCACCCCTATGGTTATGGCCACAGGAAGCTCCTTGCCGCTGGCCAGAGCAGCCAGATAGAGCTGATGGGTGTGCCTTCCCGGCACCAACCGCACCGCCAGTCGGTCCTTTCCCAGAACCATCAGCCGGTGCACGCAGGCATTGATTTTCTCTCCCCAGAGGCTCACCACAACGGCGGAGGTGATGTAGGGGCCGCCGTCGCCCTTGAAGTAGGTCAGAACCGGCAGTCGGGAGAGGTCCGGCTCTGTGGCGCACTCCATGAAACAGGAGGAGTCCACCTCGCGAACCGGTCCGTCATAGCCAATCTCTGCCAGATGCTGCACCATCTTTCCGGCCGGGACTCCCAGGGCTCTGGCCAGAAGATCGCGGGTGGATAATATATTCAGAGCGCATTTATGGCCATCTACATTGCTGAAATATATGGGACCCATGCCCCAGGCTCTATCGGTAACCTCCAGACGGGCGGATAATCTGTCTACAACCTCTCTCAGCAGCCCATCGCTCTTCAGATGGGCCAGAAACTCCCGGAAGCTGTTGCCATGGGGCATAGTGGTACTATTTCCTTTTATGTTATAGAATTTCCTGTCCCATACTCTTTGCCTTTTCCACTCATTCCGTTTCTCTCGAACAACCTCAGACTAAAAGCACGGCAATCAATCCGGAGAGAAAGACGCCGTCGAATGTCCCCGCTCCGCCGATGCTGGCCACCGGCGCTCCCAGGTCCCTGATCCTGTTCAGATTCAGTATGTCGGCGCCAACAAGGGTGCCCAGGGTTCCGCTTACATAGGCCAGTAAAAATATCAGATCATGTGGCGCTCCCGCCACATAAACCAGGAGGATAGCGGCTATTGCTGCACTCAAGGGCGGCAGGAGGGCGGGGGTTACAATGCCCAGCCCTTTAACCGGCCGGGCCACTCTATAGGTAAATAGTGCCACAAAGATGGTGGCAAGAAGGGCATAGGATAGAGATCCTGGAAAGCGGTGGATCAGGGCTATGGATATCAGAGAGGGTATGACCGCTCCTCCCAGGTTCACTGCCAGAAGAGTGCTGCAGCTGACTGCATCTATCAAAGGCACCGGATAGGACATGCCGAATGCCCTGACGTACCCCCCCCGCACCATAGGCTCTCTGCACTTTAGATTGGCCAGGGGGATATTGATGCTGCTGCCGAGGAGGCAGGCCAGCAAGACAAAGAGCGCCTGGCTCCAGGAGAAGCCGATCTTGGTGAAGGCGGTTCTGGCCAGATCCAGAAAGAGAAAACTGACCACGGAAAGGAGCAGGAGAGCAAATACGAGCATAAAAAGCATCCTTACCGGAGCATAAACCAGCCGGCTGTCCATGAAGCCTATGGCAAAGTATTGATGTATAAATTTATCCAAGCCCCCTTCTGAATTCCGGGAGGCAAATTTGGCAGGCTCTCTATGCCTGGCCAAGAGCGAAATAGCCTTTCCCGCCGGCAGGAAGAGGCCATCTTCGGACGCAATGGATCAGGAGCAGAGAGGTGGGGTGGGGCAAGGACGATTAAAACAAAAGGTTCATTATCTCTTCCGGCAGTTAGAGAATGCAGTGAAAGAAGATCCTCTCCATCCGGTCCTTATCCAGGCTGTAGCTCTGGCAATGATAGCTGGCCTCTTTTTCCATATGGCGGCAGCGGCTGTTGACTCGACAGGATCCAATTCAACTTCTGCTGTCGATGCTTCAAATATGGATGCCGCAAATGGGAGCCATTCTGCAAAGAGAGGATTCTTTTTTGACGAGTCCTCCTCGGTGAGAGGTGCGGGGGATATCTCCATAAAAGGAAAGTTCAACGATTATGCCGTCTCTTCCCGCGGCTGGATGAAGGGTTCCGGATCCATCAGCCTGGAGTCTCTCCGGATCATGAACAAGGCTGGCCGGGAGGTGGACTTCCTTCAAAAGTCCGACCTCGTCTTTGCCGGAGGGCTTCTCAAGAACAAGAAGAGCATGAGCCTGCCCCTATTCGAGAAGGGCAGGGGTGCTACGGTGAGCGAGAGGTTCAATCTTAGCCATGTGGACAAGAGCGAGACGGATATGATCCGTTCTGTCAATAATTATAATAATACCATGATCTTCGATGCTGCATTGGCATTTGAGGGGCTGTGGAATATCAAGAACACCAAAGGCTGGTCCATGAGTATGGACAAACGCAATGAGGTATATACCGGCTCATTCCAGACTCAAAAGAGGATTGAGTTCAATGATTCTAATATATTAGAATAATTTATTATAATCCTCTTTTTTTATTCTCCTTTGGCGGGCAGATGGAATTGGGGGTTTAGGGGCTGAGCAGTCCTTTATAGGAACGCTTAATATCATGACCGGCATTTAAAGAAGCTCCATGATCGATCTGCACACTCACACCACATTCAGCGATGGCGAGCTGATTCCCTCCGAGCTGGTGCGCCGGGCGGAGGTGCTGGGATACAAGGCCATAGGCATCACCGATCACGCCGATTATACCAATATTGAGCATATCATCTCCTGTGTCTCCAAGGCCCATTATCTGCAGGAGGTGCTGAATATCCGGATTATAGTGGGAGCTGAGCTGACTCATGTCCCTCCGCCCAGGATAGCAGATCTTGCCACTCTAGCCCGCCGCCTGGGAGCGGAGATAGTGGTTGTGCACGGGGAGACGCCGGTTGAGCCTGTCCGACCGGGCACAAACCGGGCCGCTCTGGAGGCGGATGTGGATATCCTGGCCCATCCAGGATTCATCACCCTGGAGGAGGCGGAGCTGGCCCATGAGAACGATATCTGTCTGGAGATCACCTCCCGCTCCGGGCATAATATCACCAACGGCCATGTGGTCCGCCTGGCCAGGCTTGCCGGCGCCAAGATGGTGGTGAACACAGACAGCCATGCACCGCGAGACCTCATCAGCCGGGAGCGGGCGGTGGAGATCGCCATGGGCGCAGGCCTGAGCCTGGAGGAGGCCAGAGATGTGGTGGACAAGCATCCCATCATCCATTGATGGGAAAGCCTGCAAGGGGTTGAATAGATAGAGATAGTGGCAGTGGACATCTCCGGGCGGCATGAGGTGGAGGGCAGATATGAAATGGTCTGCGCTGCAGTCTCGGCCAGCATTTCGCCCAACTTTTTGGAGAGGATCGGCTCGGTGAGGCTCAAGCACCGCCAGGCCGGCTCTCTGGATATAAGTCTCATCTCCGATATAATAATCGAGACCTGCACCGGCCTTACCGGGATCATCATAGCCGAATCGGGAGATCTCTACAACCTGGAGGTCTGGAGGGTGAAAAGCATTCTGGGAAGGGACTTCAAATATCCCCAGACCATAGCGGAGAGGACGGCAGTGGAGCTGGCCCATCACATCTCCCTGGCCGGCCTTAGGCTTATCCGAGATGGAATAGATGATGAAAGAGCGAGATCGATAGAATGAGTGGCGAGGACAAGACAGCGGTTCTTCTGGTCCGGCAGAGCCCCGGCCGGCCCCCCGATCCCTATAAGATGAAGGAGCTAGTCGGCTTGGCCCGTGCAGCGGGATACCGGGTACTGGCGGAGATCAGCCAGCGCAGAGGCCGGGACCATCTCTTCCAGATGGGGAGGGGAAAGATAGAGGAGGCTTTGAGCTACCGCCCTCAGAAGCTCATATTCTACAACCCGCTCAGCCCAAGCCAGGTTTACAACATTCGAAGCACTTTTGGCGCTCCGGTGCTGGACCGCTTTAACCTCATCCTGGAGATATTCTCCTGCCGCGCCTTCACAAGGGAGGCCAAGCTGCAGGTGGAACTGGCCCGGCTCAGCTATGATGCTCCCCAGGTCAGAAGTGCCTTGGCTCTAAAGAAGCGGGGAGAGCAGCCGGGCTTTCGCGGCGCAGGAGCCTACGAGCAGTCCATGTACCACGACATTCGGGCCAGGATGGCCAAGATAAGGTCCGAACTGTCTTCTGTGGAGGATAAAGGAGAGAGCCGCAGGCAGAGAAGGAGAGAGCAGGGCTTCGACCTGGTAGCCCTGGCCGGATATACCAATGCCGGCAAGTCCACTCTGCTCAATTGTCTCACCGGATCAGAGGTCAGGGTTCAGGACCAGCCTTTTACCACCCTCTCACCCACCACAAGGGCCCTGGATGTGCTGGGGAGGAGAGTTCTGCTCACCGATACGGTGGGCTTCATCGATGATCTGCCTCACTTCCTGATCAAAGCCTTCCGCTCCACCCTGTCCGAGATCTCCGAGGCGGATCTGGTGCTGCTGGTGGCGGACATCAGCGATCCCATTGACCTGCTGCGTCGCAAGCTGATAGCCTCCCATAAGGCTCTCTGGGACTGCAATGTAGCCTCCCCCATAATCACAGTCTTGAACAAGGCGGACCGGCTAAATGAAAGAGAGGCTGCGCTGAAGGCAGAGATGGTCCGAGACCTGACTCCCTATCCCATCCTGGCCTCGGCTGTTACCGGCCAGGGGATGGGCCTGCTGGAAGAAAGCCTCTCCCAGCATCTGCAGCCACTTTCGGAGCACGAGATCCGGCTGCCCTACACCTCCCAGGGCCTATCCCAGCTATCCAGGCTCTATCAGAACACCGATCTGGTAGCGGTGAGATATGAGGAGGAGCTAATTGTTCGGCTGCGGGGCAGAAAGGAGAGCCTGGCCAGGGCAGGCCTGTATAAAGAGACTCTGGAATGATCCGAAAATGCCCGAGATTCTGCGAGAGCACTATCAGCTCAAGGAGACCATTGTCACCATTATGGCTCGCGAGCCCGGGCAGATAGCAGCAGCCATAAGGGCCATAAGAGAGCAGAGAGCCTATCTCGAGGATTTTATTGGGCGCGATCCCTTCTTTAAAATAACTCTGGAGCCCTATGATCTGAGAGAGGACGGGGCTCCTGCCATAATCAGGCAGATGACGGAGAGCAGCGCACTCTTTGGAATCGGCCCGATGGCTTCTGTGGCCGGAGCCATCGCCGGATATGCTGTTGCGGCAATGATGGAAGAGGGGGCGACTCATGCCGTGGTGGATAATGGCGGAGATATCTGCATCCTCAATGATCATCCCCTGACGGTGGGAATTTATGCGGGAGGCTCTCCCATCCGAGACCTTGCCTTTGAGATCTCCCCCAGGAAGGCGCCTCTGGGCATCTGCACCAGCTCCGGGACGATAGGGCCTTCCATCTCCTTCGGCTGGGCCGACTCCGCTGTGGTTGTCTCCGGGGATGTGATGCTGGCTGATGCAGCGGCCACGGCTCTGGGAAATGCCGTAAATGCCGAGGGCTCTTTGCAGCAGTGTTTTTCGGCCATAGACCGGCCGGGAATTGATGGTGCCCTAATAGTGCGGGGCAGAGAGATGGCCATGTGGGGGGACCTTCCTCCTCTGCGCCGGGCCCGGTTGGTTGAGGACAGGATAACCAGAGAATGATTGATCTGCCATGAGTGATCATTGCAGGCAAAGAAGGGCGAGATATTATGAGGCAAATTAAAAGAGAGAAGAAAAAGATCAAGAGGCCGTTTCATGTCATGATCATACCGACACTGGGCTGTCCATCCAAGTGCGCCTATTGCTGGAGCTCCGATGCAGGCTCGCCGATTATGAGCCTGGATACGGTGAGAGACATAGTATCCTGGCTCAAGGAATTCAGGGATGATCCGGTGACATTCACCTTTCACGGCGGAGAGCCCCTCCTGGCAGGAGCGGATTTCTACAGGCATGCTCTGCCTATGCTGACCGATGAGCTGAAGCATTTAGAGCCCAACTTTGCCCTCCAGACCAACCTGTGGAAGCTCACACCCGAGCTGGCCGATGTCCTGGCAGAGTACCACATCCCCATCGGCTCCAGCCTGGACGGACCGCAGGAGCTGAACGACCTCCAGAGGTCGGAGGGCTATTATGAGAGGACCATGAGAGGCTATGAGCTGGCACGCCAGCATGGCCTGGATGTCCAGTTCATCTGCACATTCACCGGCCATTCCATCCGGTTCAAGGAGGAGATATTTAATTTCTTTATGGAAAACCACCTTACTCTGAAGCTCCATCCGGCGCTGCCTTCCCTGAAGAGCGACGATCCGGACCGATGGGCTCTGGATCCAGAAAAGTATGGCGATCTTTTGGTTTATCTTATGGATCGATATCTTGAGAACATAGATCGGATAGAGGTGCGGAACATCAACGACTATGCTAGATGCGTCCTGACAGGCAGGGGAACGGTCTGTACCTTCGTCGATTGCATGGAGAATACCTTTGCCGTGGGCCCGGACGGCAGCATCTATCCATGCTACCGTTTCGTGGGAATGCCCGAATACGTCATGGGCCATGTCCGAAGCCGCCCCAGCCCGGATGAGCTGGCGCAATCTGAGGCAGGAGTTCGCTTGCGCCGGTTCAAGGAGCTTGTGGACAGGGAATGCAAAGGCTGCAAGCATATAAGGTACTGCCGGGGTGGCTGCCCCTACAATGCCATAGCTCCCTGCGATGGAGAGATCAAGGGCGTCGATCCCCATTGCCAGGCCTATAAGAGGATATTCGATGAGATATCAGATCGCTTTAATGAGGAGATGATGGGCTCCATAGGTCTGGAGATGGGCCTTTCAGGCCGGGATACCAAGACGGAGAAGACCGCCAGGCCTGCCATCATGCCCCTGGTGCGAAAGCTGGCCTCTAATTGAGATCTATGCCCCCGGATGGTCTGCCTGCTCCAGGATGCTCTTCATAGTAGTGCACAAGCGGGATATTATGGACTATAGAAATTTTCAGCTCCTAGATCACGGACTTAACCATTTTGCAGAGGTTATCCTTATAGGGTGGACGGATAAAACTCGTCAGTCTCCTAGCTTTTTTTTATATGGGTGCCGTGAGTCCTGAGGCCTGATGATAGCTATCGCCAAACTTTCAGAATACCATCGTTAATGATCAAAATCGATGCCAATTGTTCCTCAAGCTGGACTCTTTGCGAGGCTTGTATTTGAAGTTGAGAATCGATATCTTTATTTTACCCACAAAGATTCACAAAATGCCAACCAACATCTCTCCTATATGCTCAGCGAGGCATGATTCTGCCTCATGCTAAGCAAGACCTCAGTTAGAATCCATGGATCTGAATTCCAATCGACAAAACTTTTAAGTATATAATATATCATTTCATTTCGTGATGGACTCAAATAAATATATTTATCAAAATAAAAAAATTGTTGATATATATTCAAAAGCGAACTATCTAGACAAGCCGGAAGTAATGCTACTATATAAATTTGAAGAGAAATTAAAATCTATGCATATGTTAGATATTGGTGTCGGCGGAGGTCGAACAACAAATTATTTCGCACATCTTGTTAAGCATTATACCGGCATTGATTATTCAAATGGAATGATTAATATGTGCAAAGAACGATTTCCAAGTTTGGAATTCATTCAATGTGATGTGAGAGACATGCATATATTTCAAGATAATTCCTTTGATTTAGTGCTCTTTAGCTTTAATGGCATCGATAACCTTGGCCATGATGATAGATTAATTGCCTTGAAGGAAATAAGGCGTGTGTGCAAGAAATCCGATGGCATTTTCTTCTTTTCGTCGCATAACTTAAATTTTATTCCTTATTGGTTTTCATTTAAATTTTCATTAGATCCTTTTATTACATGCAATAATTTATATAAATATTTTTTACTTAAATTAAAAAATATAAATGTTAAATATGATAAGGATTATGCCCTTATAAACGATGGAGCACATCAATTTAAATTTAAACAATATTATATTTCGCCCAAATTCCAAATTAATCAATTAAACGATATTGGATTTGAAAAAGTCCGCCTATTTAGGTTGGATTCCGGCACAGAGATTACATGTGAAAGCGAAATGCAAAACGCCATAGATCCGTGGATACATTATCTTTGCGAACTTTGAGAACTAGATCATCTCAAGATCATGCCATAGAATATATCTGCTTCTAACTAATAAATTTATTAGCTTTGATAAGCAGGAATCATTTGGATAAGCAATGATCCTCTCATTAATTCTTCTTGATGAACTCCAAACAGATTTGTAGGTTTCATCACCTCTCATGAAATCAAGCTCCTTGAAGCCCCTATTAAACAAATCTTTTAAAATGTAAAAATAATGAATTTTTCCTAATGAATATGAAGAATATTTAGGATCAAACGCGTTTAAGTAATAATAATAAATATTATTATATTCAAACGCCAATCCGCAAGCTATTGTGTCGTCTTTTGTTTCCAAGAATGAAAGATTTAGCCAATCATTAGCCAAAAAACTCTTTGCTATATCATATAAAAAACTTTTTTCGTCACTCTTTATCTGCTCGAATCCTTTATGGGATCTTTTTATTATCTGCAAATTTATGAAAATATCAAAATCATTTTCTAGCTCCTCAATAGAAGAACTTTTTCTAAAATGAATCGGTCCGAAATCTCTTTCAAATCTTCTTGAATTTCTCTCTATATCTTTCCTAAATTTTTTGTCCAAATTAGAGCGATACGTCTCCCAGGATCCATCAAGTGATATGTATGGACAATAACTTAATGGTTGTCGTTTAACGAAAACATGAATATCATCTGCAGCCAAACTACTTTTTAATTCTTTGTATATTTTTATATTCTCAGGAACTTCATCCATCCTAAATGCAAGCTTATTTTCTTTAATAAAATTAGCGAACAAATTGAATATCTGATCTGTGATTTCTTTGCAGTTGTCAGGTACAATAATTCCACCATAATCAGAGTTTGGAATTCCCATATTTTCTAATATAGTATAATTTATCCTGTGAAATCTCAATTTCTTGCGCACCATTGGAATAATTCCCTGAATTCCTTTATCATTTTCAAATATCAATATGGATAAATTCCTATTTTCGCTGTAATGCTTGAACCATATAAAATTCCAATCCCAAGTTAAAAAAATATTTTTATTTTGTATTGTTTCTAGCAAGCTGTTCCATTTATCCTTAATAAGCTCAAAATCATCCAGGTTATTAATTTCGCGCATTTCCATAAATTATTCCGCCCTACAGCACTCATGTTACTTGAAGTTTACCTCGAATAAACCAACCAGCATAATTAAACAAACAATTATATATATATGCATATTTTGAGCATTGTTAAATTCGTGCCTATGAAGATGTCAGATAAGCGATACCAACTTTCTATTGCTTGACTCCAATATGGTGAATTCTAATTTTTTCTTTGGATGCGCCAGTGGATCCAAGAGCGTCCTGGCGGTAGGGTGCTGCTGAAAAATGCCTTCCAGTCCAGGCCAGATGAAGTCTTTGATTCCAATGCACCCATTCTGGGCGGCTAGAGTCAAAAAAGCAGGTTGATCAGGATCGTGGATCTATTTAGGAGAGGATAGAAGGACTGGATCTAAGTGCAGGGTGGGGGACGCGGGCTGTTCTAAATCCTCTGATTATTTCCGCTACTATGATAAAAACTTGCGCTATCAAAAGTCAATCAATTCATTAGAAAATCATCAAATATAAATTAAATATACCCACTGCTTTTTAATACGTCCCGACCGGGATTCGAACCCGGGTTGAAGGCTCCGCAGGCCTCCGGGATATCCACTACCCCATCGGGACAGAACATGCCCCATGGCATGCTTTTAGTTATTAAGCTTGTTGGCCTGCGGATCGGGTCTGGGCGATGCGGATGGCCCGCAGGAAGTCGATCTTTCTAAACTCCGGCCAGTAGGGTGCGCAAAAGTAAGCAGCACACTCATTGCCATTGGCCTGCCAGGGAAGGAAGTTGGAGGTGCGGCAGTCGCCTCCGGTTCTTATAATCAGATCCACCCGGGGAACGGAAGTGCCGTTTCCGGGATAGAGGTGCCGGGCAATCATATCCTCATCCACCTGCTGAGATCTGATATTTCCCAGAGAGACCTGCTGCGCCAGTGATCGCGCTGCATCCACCAACTCCCTCTGACCGCCGTAGGCCAGGGCTACATTGAGATACATGCTGTCGTACTCTCTTGTTGCCGCTTCGGTCCGGCGGATCTCTTCCTGCAGATCCTGCGGCAGCATCTCCAGCCTGCCCAGGGCTCGAACCCTCACCCGATGAAGATGGGTTCTCTCCGATCTTGCCAGCTCGGCAAATTTGTCTCGGATCAAATCAAAAAGATATCGTTTCTCGGCATCATCCCGATCGAAGTTCTCTGTGGAAAAGGCATAGAGGGTCAGATGCTTGATCCCCAGCTCCACGCACCAGTCCAATACCCTGTCCGATGTATCTGCCCCAAAGGAATGCCCCAGATGGGTTGAGAGGCCATTTTCCCGGGCATATCTGCGGTTGCCGTCCTGGATGATGGCCACATGCTCTACCGGAGATCCTTTTTGAAGGCTTGACTTTAATAGCCGCTCATAAAAGATATAAGCTGGATTTCTCAACTTATAAGTCATCCGTCTATTCGCTTCGCGAATTACTATTTAATTATTGCCATCCTTTCCCGGCAAAGGGGATCGAATCGCTCCTGTTCAAGGTTCAAGGGCAAGATACTAATAGCTGATAGCTGCACTGGCATACCTCGAGGGCCTGTGGTCTAGCTGGTTATGACATCGCCTTCACACGGCGGGGATCACGCGTTCGAATCGCGTCGGGCCCATGACCATTTTGGCTACACAAGCTTTAACTATTTAAGAGTGGTTTTGAGGCAGGGCAGAAGAGAGGTGCTTGGAAGCCTTGTCTGAAGGCAAACCGGCGTATATCATTAATCTTATGTCCATACTTGATTATTTGAGGTGATAAGCTGTATAACAGAACTCGTGGCAGGGAAGAAGAAGGAGCTGTGATAACCAGAGTCCGCCTTCCCCGCAAGCAGGATAGAGAGATATTCGGTCATGTAGAAAGCCTTCTCGGCTCCAACCGGATAAAGGTGAGGGGCATAGACGGCGTTACCAGGATGGCCCGCATACCCGGCAAGATGAAGAAGAGGATCTGGATTCGAGAGGGCGATGTGGTCATCATCATACCTTGGGAATTCCAGAATGAAAAGGCTGATGTTGTCTGGAGATACACCGGTCCCCAGGTGGACTGGCTGCAGCGAAAAGGATTTCTAAAAGGATCTTCTTGAAAGGCATTTCATGAGCAGGCGAACCAGGGATGAAGATTTTGACACCAAGATCGACATCCTTCGCACCAGGCTTAAGGACTCCGACGACAAGAATGTACAGGACGCAGTCTTCGATAAGCGCACCCTGATGGACCTCTACGGCCTGGCCAGCAAAGGGGTAATCGATGCACTGGGTGGGTCCGTCTGCACCGGAAAAGAGGCCAACATTTTTAGGGCCAGGGCGGGAGAGAAAGAGTTAGCTCTCAAGATCTACCGCATCTCCACCAGCAACTTCAATTCCATGCAGGATTATCTGCAGGGCGATCCGAGATTTTCCAGCGTCAGGGGAACCAAGAGAGCCATAGTCGCAGCCTGGACCAGAAAGGAATTTAGAAACCTGAGCCGAGCGGAGGAGGTGGGCATCCCTGTGCCCCATCCCATAGCCATGAAAGAGAATATCCTGGTCATGGATCTCGTTGCCGTGGATGGCCAGGCTGCTCCAACCTTAAAAGAAGTGGACCTAAAGCAGGAGGAAGCAAGAGCCGTTTATGAACGGATCGTAGATTATATCTCGCAGCTCTATAATCGAGCCCAACTGGTCCATGCCGACCTGTCCGAGTTCAATATCCTCTACCATCAGGGCAGGCCGGTGATCATAGATATGGGACAGTCGGTCACCTTGGACCATCCCCAGGCCAGGAGGTTTTTGGAGAGGGATATAGCCAATGTGGCCCATTTCTTCCGGAAAAGGTACGGCATCGGCTCTCCGGAGGAGATCTGGAACAAGCTGATAAATGATAAAGATGAGATGAAAGAAGAGAAGGCTGATTGAATTGGATATCAAGATTCCCGAGGAGCGCGTGGGCGTACTGGTGGGGCCGGGCGGGTCCATGAAACATCTGATTGAAGAGAAGACCAAGACCACCCTGGAGATAGACAGCGAAACAGGCACGGTCTCCATAGCCTCGGCCGAGGACCCATTGCAGGGGCTGCGGGTCCTGGACCTGGTAAAAGCCATCGGGAGGGGATTCTCCCCGGAGAGGGCGCTTGCCATCCTGGACGACGACATGCTCATGCTCGATGTAATGGACCTCTCCAAGATGGTGGGCACCAGGAGCGATATGGCCCGGGTCAAAGGCCGCATCATCGGCAAGGACGGACGCTCTCGGGAGATCATGGAGAGGCTCTCCGGCGCCAGGGTATCCGTATACGGCAAGACAGTCTCAATTCTGGGCTATCCGGAGCAGATCAGGGTGGCCAGGACGGCCATAGAGATGCTTCTTGATGGTGCTCCCCATGGCAATGTCTACAGCTTTCTGGAGAAGAAGCACCGGGATCTGGCCAAGGAAGAGCTGAAGGAGCAGGGCATACTCTGATGAGGGCCTGATTTTGGACCTGCTTCTGGAGCTTGAGACTGTGGATTGGCTGCTCATAGCCGCAGCCTTGATCGGGCTTTATGCCATACTCTTATTGCCCCTGAAAAACAGCGAAGAGTGGAAGAGCAGGGGCATTAGCGTAGGAAGCATCCTGGGAATTCCCTTGGCCATCTTCATTCGCACCACCAGGGGCCTCGATCTTCTGGACCGCCTGGCCCGGCCCAGGCTCTTCTGGAGGGCCGTGGCCTCGGCGGGCATACCTCTGGTAGTATTGAGTATGGCCTACTTCCTCATGCTGGTCCTGCTTATGACATTCTTTATGATCCGGGAGCCTCCCGAGCCCAGCAGCTATAATGATCCCAGGAACATACTGCTGATCCCCGGATTAAACGAGTATATACCATTCGTCTGGGGCTGGATAGCCCTCTTTGTCACTCTTCTGGTGCACGAGTTTGCTCACGGCATAGAGAGCCGCGTGGAGGGGGTGAGGGTCAAGTCAATGGGAATTGTAACGGTTCTGATTGCTCCCATCGCCGCTTTTGTAGAGCCCGACGACGAGGAGCTCTTCGGAGGCAAGGACAGGCCCCCCCTGGTGAGCAAGGGGGCGAGAATCAGGATCCTGTCGGCGGGGGTCATATCCAATTTCATAGTGGCGGCAGTAGCCTTAGCTCTATTCTTTGGACCGGTGATTGGAGCCATATCTCCTGTGGATCGTCTGATTGTGGTCGATGTAGAGGAAAACTCGCAGGCTCAAAGAGATGGCTATCAGACGGGCATGGTTTTATTGCAGGCCGAGAAAAAGGATATCCGGAGCCTGGAGCAGTTCTATCAGGATCTGGCTGGCAGATCAGAGTCGAGCCCATCAGGCCTGCTTTTCAAGGATAGAGAGATGGCACTTCCTCTCACCGGTCAGCCGGAGCGGGGGATCCTGGTGGGATCTATTTTCAAGGACTCGGGAGCCTACGAAGCCGGGCTTCCGGCCAATAGCGTCATCACCGAAATCGACGGCCAAGAGACAGCAGACCTGGCCGGCTTCCGGGAGCTGATGAACTCTACACATCCCGGCCAGATAGTGGCCATAACCACAGCTCAGGGCCGAACTTATCCGGTAAACCTTACCTCCAGAGAGGCCGATGGCGGAGAACAGGGCGGATTCATTGGAATAGTCATATCCGGAGATGCCGTATTCAGCAGTGGTGCCACCTTTCAAGAGGCTCCCGCCAGGCAGATCCTGCAGTTGTTTAAAGCCATGCCCGGCATGGGCCTGGATGGCTTTCATCTGATGCTCTCCCTCCCCTTTGCCGGCGTGCCAGGGCTCTCTCAAAAGGGCTTTCCCGGCTTTTCCGGGTGGCTGACATCGGTCTTCGAGCCGAGGGGATGGGCCGAGCCTCTGGGAGAGAAGCTCTTCTGGATAGCCAACCTTCTGCTCTGGATCGGCTGGATCAATCTCTATGCCGGCCTATTCAACTGCCTTCCTGCCGTGCCCCTGGATGGAGGGCACATCTTCCGGGATCTGATCCAGTCGGGATTCGAGCGAATTGTAAGAGCAGAGGAGGCGGAAAAGCTCACCAGAACCACTGTGGCCATACTCACCTGGCTGGTGCTGACATCCCTGCTCATAACCATCATCGCGCCCTTCACCAACGGGCTGAGCATTTAGAGGCACGTTAGTTTTAAAGCATGTCAGAGAAATGGATCTTGGAAATTAGGGGCAGGTTTGGTCCTATGAGAGATAGCTCAGTTTGGCTTTGGGCAGCAATGGGATTGATGGCTGTTCTGGCGGCTCATACGGCCTCAGCAGCTTCATCTCTGGAGATATCCGATCTCTTCTCCAGCATGGAATCGGCGGATGTCACTGTGAAAGGGGAAGGAGCCGGCGCTCTGCAATTGGATCTGATCCACAATGGAGAAAAGATGGCCAGCCGCAATATTGCCTTGGACGGTCCGGGAATCTGGGCCATTCGCTGGCCTGCCATGCAGGCTGAGAGGGGCAGCTACGACTGCTGTGCCGCCCTGGTGCAAAATCAGAGCACCGTCTCAAAAAGATGCTTTAATTTTTACTATGGAGGAGTGGAGCCCATAAGATTCGATGTTCGAGACTTTCGGGCTGACTCTCGGGGAATGCACCTGGCCATCAGCGCCAGCGATTCCACAGTAGTTGATATCTATTATATGCTCCTGGAAGACGGCAAGGCAGTTCATGTGACCAGAGAGAAGGCAGTTGCCATAGCAGGAAGCTATTCCACGCCCATTTCCAAGGACTATGCCTGGAAGCAGATACTGCAAAAGGGACACACTTACGAGGGCCGGGTGAAGATTGTGGAGCTGAATCATAACCAGACCCGGGCCTTCATGAACCAGTTTGAGGCTGTGGATGATGCATTGATCAGCGAGACCTATCAGGATGAGACGGGAGCCAGCGCCACGGTTCTGGGCAACTCCAGGGTTCCCTTTGGGGGATATTTGCGTTTTATGCTCTATCAAAACGGCACATTGCTCAATATCACAGAGAAGAGGACCCCCGTACTTCTTGCCGGAGACGACGATACGGTGGAGATCACCTGGAACGAAACCCTCGAGCCCGGCATCTATCAGCTGCGCACGGTCCTCCACAGCAAGGACGGATCGGTTATGGATCTGGAGGAGAATGTGATTGAGGCCGAGACTCTGCAAAAATACATGGCAACGGAGAGCGCAGAAGAGTCAGGACTTCCTGGCGGCCTAGCTGCCGGAGCCATAATGGCCATTGCGCTATTGAGAAAGAGAAGGTGGGCATGAGATGAAGGGAATATATCTTGCAATCTTTATGGGAATTGCTCTAGCCGCTCTGCTCCTGGCTGCCGGAGCAGATGAAGGCCAGAACATAATCCCAAACCTTACGGTCAACCAGAGCAGCAGCCAGGATGAAAATATTTCATCCGATCAAAGGCTGGGTCAGTCTGCAGAAGTCTCCCTGGGCTCGGGAGACAGGAATGCAGGAAAGGTCCTACGGGCCGGCTTGCAGGAAGAGAAAGCAGTAGTCGACCTGGATGTGTACGGGAACAGATCGGTCCATGTCATACCACCCCAGGATCCGGCTCAATGGGCATTCGATATCAGCCAGAGGGTGGGAAACATATCTAAATTCGATTTCTTCCGCAGCTATAAGCCCATTCTCAGCATAAGCCCCCACTTCAGGATGAAGGCGAACTATCAGCCGCCCTCTAACCTATCCTCCCGGCCGGTGTACAGCATCTCCGGATATCCTCGGATCAAGATAGCCAGCGCTATGCCCTGAGAGGCCAGAGTGAATAGAATCCTCTAGAAAGATTTAATAAATTAAAAAAAATCTCCGAAACGCCTGATCTGGGTGGCTTCAGAGATATTTTTGCAGCTTTGCCGCCAGTGCCGGCTTGGGATAGGCGCCCACCAGCTTGTCTATCAGCTTTCCTTCCTTGAATATCATCAGGGTGGGTATGGCCGAGATCCGGTATTTATTGGCGGTCTGCATATTCTGGTCCACATTGAGCTTGCCGAAGACAGCCTGGCCCTTCATCTCCGCTGCCAGCTGCTCTATTATCGGGCCGATCATGCGGCAGGGTCCGCACCATTCCGCCCAGCAGTCAAGGATGAAGAGGGGATAGGCAGAGGCCATCGATTCGATGGTGGCGTCGGTGACAATCACCGGCTTATCGGGAAGCTCTATGGAAGGCGCAGTTGGTTTGTTCATATCTATCATCATCTTCTCCATCTTCTTTCTCTTTATCTCATCCAGCTCGTCCAATCTCAATCCTCCAAGCTCTCTTTGGCTTTGACTATGAGGGATCTGAAGTAGCCCAGGTCCACGGGCATGATCTGGAAGGGAAGGTTGGTGAAGTCGAAGAACTCCAGTAGATCCATCTCCCGACGGGAGGCATCCTTGAGGGTGTCGAGGTATACCGAGCCCCTAAATGATCCCATGCCCATTCTTGCCTCCTCCACCCCCCAGTTCATGCATCGAAAGATATCCTTCCAGGCATCCAGCCAGCCTGGGGAGAGGTAGAAATAAAGCCCCTCTCTGGCCTTATCCTCTACCCCCCGGCGGGTGATCAGGGCATCCACGCAGTTCTGGCAATCGAGAAGTGCTGCATGATGGGGCTCCAAGATCTTTTCCATCCTGGGATGACACTGGCCGTAGAGCACAATTATTCCCTCCGCTCCATTACAGCTGCACTCCTCCAGCTTGGCGGCAAGAGCGGCCTGCAGACGATCGAAATCCACATGCAGGCCTGGGGCCAGGTAGTGGGCCTGGAATGCAAAGCCCAGATCGGGGCGAAGCAGCTCCACCTCTTTTTCAAAGATGCCGCAGGCGACGATGGCATACATGGCTGGATACAATGCAAGGCGGCAATAGGATATATCTGTAATCCTTGGCCTTCTGATCCTTCTCGATTGCCAGGCTCTGAGGCGGACTGTGTCAGCCCGATCAGCATTGAGCAGTACCGGTCAAAAGCAGGCCAGAACAGCCAGCATAAAACCAAAGGCGGACAATCATAGAGGTGGATTTGCCCTCGCTGCACCAAAAGAATAAAATGCAGTCCGGGCCATAAACGCAGCAATGAGATCGATGGCAAGAGTAATTCGCAAGCATTTCCTGCTGCTGCTTCTTGTACTCTGTCTGGCCCAGCCGGCACCTGCGGCGCATGAATCCGGCTCAGTTGGCCCCTACAATATATCTTTTGATATGAATACCACCATGGATTACAGGGTCATAGTCGAGCCCTCATCCAAAGGCCAAACCTCTCTAGGTGTCGATTTCGTCAGGTACAATATGACCATAGACAGTGACAATTACGCCGCCTGGATAGTCCTGACTCGCTATGAAGAACCCATGGTGGCCAATGTGACCGCCAATGAGTACATAGTATACAGCGCTCTTATCGATTCCGGTGCAGATAGGCCCAATCTCTACCAGGTTCAGATAGATGGCCAGCCGGCGGTTGTAGGCAATTTCAGGTATGAGAAGCAGTTTTTGGGGGAAGGACGCTATCAAGAGGGAGATCTGGTGGTAGCTGCGGCATACTCCCCCGATGCGAGGCTCTATGAGGATGGCAGCTATTGGGGAAAAAATGACTGCCGGGTCATATCCACCTATCCCTGGGAGATAATCAGAGATCTGCTCCATACCCTGCATGTGCAGCTGCCGGAAGAGTATCGCGCGCCCATCAGCTCATCCCCCTCCGCCCTCAACCACTCCAATCCCATCAATCACAGCTCTGAAATGATCTGATATTGAGCGGGCTGGCGCTTTAATCGATGCCATAAGACCCTGCGGATTCCTCTCGCGAGCGGTGATAGCAAGCATGAGAATCCTAGGCAGTGGAGTCCGCCTTCCGCAATCCAGGGACCGGGCTGCTTGCAGGATAGCGGTCCTTCTATTATTGGGGCGGCCTCCTCAAAAACCAAATAAGGCTTTTTCGGCATCAAGAACCATATGGAGGTCTCATCTAGACATTAGGTGATCTCTACATAAAAATCACCTTTTAATATTAAGCAAACAACCCAGCCTATGGAGGAATTTGAATCAACTCAATTAAGCTGATATTGTCTGTAATGGCGCTGGGACTGCTGGTCACAGCGGGCTCTGCTCAGGACATGAGCATGGAATTTGCAAACGACGCAACCGGGTACAACGATGAATTCTATGGTATGGGCGATCATAGAGATGGCAAAGGTGATCAATTCCCCGGTCAGGATAGGCATTTCCCCAGTCAGGACAGGCATTTCCCCGATCAGGACAAGGGATTCCCTGATCACGACAACCGTCATGATTTCAATAAAGGTCATGACAATTTCGACTGGCTCAATCCATGGGGAACTTATTCATACAGCTACTGGTATTATCCCAGCTATAGCTACTACTGGTATCCAAGCTACACCTACACCTATCCCGTCACCTACACCGCGCCTGTAGTCTATCCCGCATATACATACTACTATGATCCGGTGGTGTACGATCCCTGGTATGCAGCCAATGTCTACGGCTGGACAGGGACTGCATACTACTACTCCAGCAGCTGGTCCTCCTCCCGCATCGGCGGATTTTATTTCGCTTGATCAAGGAAGGAGCACAGGATAGAAAGCTGCCCAGAGTGCACTTTGGGCAGCCAGTCTTTGAATTTAGGAACTTGAAATCAAATCCCCTATTTTAATTATTTTAAAAAAGAGAGGATTCTTGATGAATATTCAGGCCGAGGGGGCCTCTTCAGAGGTCTGTTCTTCAGGAACAGATCCTTCGGCCGCAAGCTCCTTTCCCGGCGGAGAGATCAGCTCGGCCTTGAACCTCTCACCGGTATGCTTCTCCAGATAATGGACCTCTTTAATTCCCAGGTGCTGGATGATCATATCCGCCATGCCGCGCCGGATCATGAGCCACTCCTTGTAATAGGATAGCTCCCAGGGTGCGATGATCACAGCGATATCATCTTTAATCTCGGCCTCAAGGTCCATGCGGGCGAAGGTCTTGATCAAGGCTTTCAGCTTCTCCTGCTGCTCCTCAATGCTCTCTACGATCTTGTACTCGTAGACGATGGTCTTGTCCGCCAGGGGGTGGTTGAAGTCGACGCTCACCTTGCGCCCGATCAATCTGGTCACCGTTCCCGTGCGGTTTTCAATGCCCACCCTCATGCCCGGATAAGGCTTCTGCTCCTTGAAGCGGTTGGCCGGGACCATCTCCACCTTCTTGGGATCGCGCAGGCCGAAGGCATTCTCCGGAGCAATCTCCACCTTTCCCGAATAGCCTATCTCCTTGCCTATCAGATCCTCTTCGAAGCCCTTGACCAGCTGGCCGGCTCCCAGTACTATGAGATGGGGGCCGTAGGCGGTATCCTCGCTGAATATGCCCTTTTCCTTGGCCACCGCCTCATCGGTAGCCGCAATAACCTGGCCGTCAACCATCTCGGTGTAATCAATTCTGATGAAATCGCCATTTTTCACAGTCATCTTATTCTCCGTCCTCATTCATACTAAGCAGATCACAGCTTCAATGGGGCAAGACAAGGCAAGAGCCTGATTTATACCTTCGCATTGATTTATATCAGGTATTCTGCTATATTTTCCGTGAGGGGCTGCTCGCAGTAGAGACAACGCAGCAGGACGGGATTCTTGGTCTTGACCAGCATCCTGGACTGGATGGGCTCGGCGGTATTGGAGATGCAGCTGGGATTCTGGCAGCGGACCACTCCCACGATCTCATCGGGCAGGTCCACATTCCTCTTGGCCACTATCTTGCACTCTCTGATGATGTTGATGGATGCAGCCGGGGCGATGAGAGCGATGCGGTTTACCTCCTGCTCTAAAAGCTCCCGGTCCTCCACCTTTACTATATCCTTCTTGCCCAGCTTCCGGCTATCCACATTCATGACCACGGATAGGGTGGCATCAGTGGTCCCGGAGATCCCCAGGATCTTGAGCACATTCAAAGCCTGGCCCCCGGCGATATGGTCTATCACTGTGCCATTGTTGATGGGTTTGACTTTCAGCCCCTTCGGCTCCTCTTTAAGCTGGCCATATTGGCTATCCGATCCTGCTTTTTCTTTTTGCTGGTCCAAGGCTTTCTTCATGATTATGCACCTCCTGCTATGAGCATCTTCAAGAGAGCCATTCGCACCGGGACTCCATAAAACGACTGCTCGAAATAGCGGGCATGCCCTGTCTGGTCCACAGCGGGGGAGATCTCGTCCACCCGGGGCAGGGGATGCATGATGATCAGATTCTCTCTCGCCCCGGAGAGGAATTCAGGAGTGATCCTGTAGCTGCTGGCCACCTTTTTGTACTCCACCGGATCGGGGAACCTCTCCCTCTGGATGCGGGTCATATAGAGGACATCAACATTGTTTACCACCTCTCCCAGGTCGCAGGCCTCGCGCAGAAGGGTGCCTTTGCCGGCAAGATCGGACCTTATGGGCTCGGGCATCCTCAGGCTGGGAGGGGAGACCAGGGTTATGTCTGCGCCATAAAGAGAGAGAGCATAGGCCAGGGAGTGGACGGTGCGGCCATACTTTAGGTCTCCCACCAGGGCGATGCTCAGCTTCTCCAGACGGCTCTCTTTCTTGATGGTGTACAGGTCCAGAAGGGTCTGGGTGGGGTGGTGGCCGGCTCCATCTCCGGCATTGATCACCGGCACGGGAGAGAACTGGGAGGCGAGGCGTGCCGAGCCCTCCTTGGGATGGCGGATGACCAGGGCGTCGGAGTATCCAGCCACGACCCGCACCGTGTCCGCCAGGGACTCGCCCTTGGATATGGAGGAGCCCTCCGCCGGCCCCAGGTTGATCACGCTGCCGCCAAGCCTTTTCATAGCAGTCTCAAAGGACATGCGGGTTCTTGTAGAGGGTTCAAAGAAGAGCAGAGCCAGGATCTTGCCCGCCATCATGTCGCTCTTCTTGCCCCGGGCATAGGGCTCCAGGGATGCGGCAAGCTCCAGGACCGAGTCGATCTCATCCCGGGAGAACTCCCGCATGGAGAGAACATGCCTCTTGGTGAACATGCTCGAGGATTTGGGTTGCTGGGATAATAAGGCTTTCACATGGTCTCTCCAAACTCAACAAAACTTATATTAAATTATTTAAATAGATATTTAGTTTGCAAAAAAAAAACACTGGCATGATTCGGTGTGGACCAGCATGAGTGGCGATTAGAGCCATCCTTGAAGCAGTTTCTGCGCACTCCCCTGCCTTGCGGTGAGCTTCCTGGCGATGGGAGTGCTGCAGCCCGAAGCGAATTGCGAAATGAAAAATGCCAACTTCTCCAAAGCCTGTTCATTAAATGGAGAACTCTCAGCCGAGGCAAAAGCCATTGGTTATCAAAAAAGAATGGCGGATGATCTCAGGGATGATCAGGACTGCTCCTTGATCTTTATCTCTATCTCAAGCTCATCTTTCTCATATTCCACCTCAACCTTGATGGGAAGCTGAGGTTTCATAGAGATGGACCAGCTGCCATAGGCAGCCTCGATCTTATTTCCGGCTTCGATTTCAGCAGCCAGATCTCTGAGAAAAGCTGCTGCCTGGGCGCCCTCAAGATAGAACTTCTGCTCGAACTCTTCTATGCCCTCCTCTGAGCGGAACTTAAGGGACATCTTTCCAGGCTCGCCCGATATCTTGGCCATTTCTACAATCACCATATCAGGATTTGCCCGCAATAGAATAAAGGTTTTGGCTGGTTAAGCCGAAGGCAGGTATGCATATGCTGCAGAGCATGTTGCAGAGCAAGATGGAATCGTAGAACTGATTAGCTCGCAGCATAAGAATATGCCAGCAAAAGATGGATTCAGGACAGGAGAATACCCCCTTTCGTTCCTCCTGTCCAGGCGGCAAGGACAAGCCCCCACTCTCCTGCCCGCAAAGAGTGATACGGCCGCCTGAGCTAATAACCCTTTTTTTCATGTAGAGGTTATGTAGACCCTATCTAGGTCATTTATGAAGATTATTGGAGGCGATCAATGGAATTTTCTTCTCTGCCCCAGAAGCAATTGCAGTCAAATATTCCTTTAAAATTTTTAGATTTTCTCGAGCGAATGGTTTTTCTACTTTTAAATAAAAAGCTAATAGTATGAGAGGAAGGATTGGAACAATATATACTATTTTAATAATATTCATTATTTTTTGGATGGTAATCATCGACTCGTGCTCGCTTACAAATCTCGATTATAGACTTGCCAAGCTCAAATATTCCAATGGAATAATCTCTGAAGAGAAGAGCTTTCACGGTCCTAACTCCGCAAAGCTGACTGTACTGGAAATTGATAAGTTCTCTAGAATTTATATTGAATTTGAGGATTCGATTTCCCTTGAAGATCTCAATCAACTGAGTATGTGGATTCTGCCGCTATCCGCTGATGGAGAGGTGATAATTGAAATTTATTTGCAAGGATATGAAGAACCCCTCCTGGCAGAGAAAAATCTGTCCGAGTTGGATCCATCTCAATGGAGCGAATTGGACGGCTTTGATCTGGAGTATGAGGGCAATGAGAGCCTGGATGCACTAAAGCTGATTTATGGGGACATAGATATCGAGAAGATATGGATTACACTTTATAAAAATAAGGGGGATAGCGATACCATCGCATTCTTTGATTACATCAACATCGATGGAGATATCATCAGCTTCGAGCCCCTGGAAGATGAGGAGATAAAGGACGGCCCCTCTTCCGCCAGCGCGGGAGGGCTGATCACCTATAAAATAACCTACGGCAATAATATGCTTGAGCCTGTAGATGTTCTGGTACTGGAGGATTACGATCCGCAAACTATCTTTATCTCCGCCTACCCTCCTCCCGATCCCGGCACCCATGATACCTGGACATTCCATGATCTTGCTCCCGGAGAATACGGCCAGATTACCATCAAGGTGAGAAGCGTCAAGCCAACAGCCAAGGCCAGCATGTCGGGATCTGTGTCCGGTGAGGGCTTCACCAAGGTCGAAGGGATGCTATCCACCGAGAGGGGCAGCAGATCAGTGACAAATACAGTCTCGATCTTTGCTGGCGAATTCAATTATTCTCAATCAGTCTCAACCAGAATCAGGCCGATTATCGGATCAGTCCTGCAATACGGAGAACATGGAACCGGAAGATATGAGGCGGAGGAGAAGCTGAAATACAGCCAGACCAGTATCTATATCGATCGCAGCATCCAGGCAATCCGATCTCCTGCCCGGATCAGCCTTGACAACAACCGCAGCATGAACCTGAATGGCGGATGGTCTGGGAAGCTTCGAGCCGAAAACGATTACCGGGATATCATATGGAGCGATAGATACCATGAGGGCAAAAGGCTCAACCTCAGCTACAAAGCAAGCCTTGGCAAGAGCCTGACCACATTGGAGACATCGGTCCGGATAGAGGGGCTGGCCGACCGCAAGGCCCTCTGGCCGGCTGGACTCATGGAGAGCCGTCTGTCGGGAGACTTCAACCTCACCGGGAAATACAGATGGAGATGGTCCAATAAAACCATAGCCCCGGACAAAGGCTGGCTGGAGTGCTGCCCGCTGGAGCAGGAGTAGGGCTGCGGACAGAAAATAAGTAACTCGACCAAGAAAACATGCATCGAAATTGATTGGCGTCCTCCCCAAGACAGGGAGGACCGGCCAGTTTTCAGGCTATCTCTTGGTTTGCAGGCTGTCTCCCCGCTTTCTCATTGCCTCCTATATCCAGCTCAATGGCCGCCGATGGTTCAACCGCCCCCGGAACAATGGCTCCCCTGGAGTCTGCAAGGGTTATGGCCGGTTGATTAATTCCCGGAACCCAGGTGTTTCTGCCCTTATAGACATCGAAGTCCTGCTCCATGTCCTCGCAGTTCAGATAGACTATGGCGCAGGGCTCGTCCGCAGTCCAGCCCAGCTCGGCCACGCAGACCGTGTATGTGCCGTCCTTCAGGCCGCAAAACGAATACTCACCAAAGTCGTTGGTCGATACAGTCTGGACCTCGCTTCCGTCAGAGTTCTCGATCTTGACCGGGAAACTGGTCATGACTTCGGTGGTGTTGTTGGTAGTAACAATACCCTTGATGCAGAACTCAGGTATGTTCTCGAAGTCGTTGTCGGTCGAGTCATCACAGTTGTCCAGCCTCACCACGAGGCATTTGGGCCTCTCGCAGTCCTCCGGAACAGCGGATGCGCCCGGCAGAGACATGGCCGGCGAGTTGGGATCATCTCTGAAGGAAGTCCAGCCATCAGGTATTGAATCCTCGCAGACCGTGTACCAGCCGGGTTTCAGCGGGATGCTGAACTCGTAGTAGCCGGCGTCGTCTGTCGTAGTGGTCTCAAGAAGATTTCCTGAATTATCCTTGAGGTTGATTTGCCAGCCAGGGATGCCCTCGCCTGTGCAACGATTGAACTCATGGCCGCTGATGCGCATGGGCGGGATGTTCTCGAAGTCATCGACCTCGGTCTCTCCGCAGTCCAGGAACACCGGGATGCAGTACTCATTGCTCGCGGGGTTAGAGGTGTTGGCATGGTAGGTAACAGGAGTCCAGCCTTCTTTCACTACCTCGCAGACCGTGTACA
>JAGOLL010000021.1 GCA_017994055.1 Methanothrix sp. | reverse complement strand
CATTCTGTTTAGCTTAAATTTCTTTCGTTTAGGAAAATTGCTGATTTTAAGCAATTCATAGATAATTCTAAAAATTGTGAGAATTTGTGATTGAGGAATATCTATTTTAATAGAAACTTGGATCGCTTAATGGATGAACTGCCAGATCAATGTCCTTAAATAGAAAAATGGATTGTCATCCTCCCACTGCGGGAGGACGGCCAGATTTCGGGGCGTCGGCTCAATGAAATGTGCACTCTTCGGTCCCGCATTTATCGCAGCATGCAACCCCATGGACGGCGAGAAATACGCTGCCATCTCCATTCTGATCTTTCAATTCCTTTTTAAGATCTATTTGAATATCCTCGGCGGTTCCTTTGATCCATTTGCTGAATCCCTTGTGCGGGCATAATGAGCTATCGCTGATCCAAAGATGCCATCCATCCATATCGCAGTCGTCATTGACGCCTGTTATATCAAGGTGCAAGATGACGATCCTTCCGGTACTGTCAAGTCTTACAGTCACTGTGCCCACATTGTAGCCCTTCTTCAGGCTGCAATCGGCGGCTCCAGCCCATATGTCGCTGCTGATTCCTGCCTTGAGATCAGCGATTGAGGGCTTCAGATACCATCCCCAATTGCTTGAACAGTCAGGAATTAAGCAGGTTCCCTCGCCATTCCAGTTTGCCCAAAATGTATTGCAGGCCTTTTCTCTTCCAGGAACATTCGTGAAGTTGTTGTCATTCGAGTCGTTGCAGCCCAGAGGAACAGAGATGCAGGTCGGAGTGATGTTTTTCCAGCCATCCTTCAGCTCCTCGCAGACGGAATAGCCTCCAGGCAGCAAATTGCAGAACTCGTATCTGCCATCAGGGCCTGTTTGCTTCATCACTGAGCCGCTGGCGTTGGTGAGGGTGATATTCCAGCCGTGCAGGCCTGCTCCAGAGCTGCTGTTGATCTTGTAGCCGCTGATGCAGTAGAGCGCTTGATTGGTGAAGTTGATATCGGTTATATTGGCTCCGTCCAGGGTCGCGGTATGGCAGCTATCAGGCGCGATCTGGGTCCAGCCGGGCTTCAGAACCTCGCAAACGGTATAGGTGCCATCCTCCAGATTACAGATCTCCCAGAAGCCATCGGCATCGGTATCGTTGGACCAGGTATCTGTGGAGTTGTTTACTGTGATGGTCCAGCCGGAGAGTGGCTGCCCGGTGCAGTTGTCTATCTTGTAGCCGGAGAGGCAGTGCAAATCGTCATAGGTATAAGTGATGCTGGCGTTGGACCAGGCATATGTGGTGATCATTGAAGCAAAGTTTCCGCCACCTACTACATATGAAGCGGCAGTGGCAACTGCTTCGAGATCGAATGTCCCTATGCCTATATAGTCGGCCACCGTTATAGGATCAGTATAAGATATGGCGCCCTGCGTGTCATCAGCATCACTTGCGCTAAAAGCAGAAGTTCCCTGATAATCAACGGAGCCATCATATGCAGTGAGATCTGTTGGGGCAGTTTCCAGGTTCACCACCAAAGAAAGTCTGTCCCCATTGATCATATCAACGTACATATCGGCATCAGCAGCAATATAGGCACCATTCACCGGCGATGGGGCCTTATTCTCCGCCGCTCCATCAACAGTGGCATTTAGCGATGCAGTGAAATCCACAGCGATCAGATTCCCCAGATTCTGATCGAAATAAGGCAGGGTGTGATACTTGGTCCAGGTTCCGACAGTCTCTGGGGGCAGTTCAGAGGTATAAGTCACAGTTTGGACGGCCATGGATGATGTAATCAGGATTGCCATGACGAAAATCAATACCATTAATGGTTTGCATAATCTCATTTCAGCTCATCTCCCTCAGAATGAGCAGCATTTCAACTGCTGCAACTAAAGATTTGAAAGAATTATTCGCTTTCATTGGCGGTCATCCTCTCACTGATTTTGCATCATATGAAAGAGAAGCAAGCTGAGCCAATGCTCTTGAAAGCATTCTCTTTTGGCCTTAGCACTCTCCGAATTATATGATGCAAATTCATTAATCTGCCTTGCTGTGCTAAATTAAAATCCTTTCGATAAGACAATATTGCTGGATATAAGAAAGATTGCAGCTGTTCAGCTAATCGTTAGTTATCTAAATGAAAATAATATATATTATTATTATTATTATGAATCGCTGCCGACTTCGCGACGATCCTCTGCCGGTACTAAGCGATCAGATTAAGGCTTGGATCCATTCTCTGGGTAATGGCTTTAGAAGAGTAGGATCGCGGATTTGGGCAGAGCCATAAATCCCACCCAGAGCAGGCAAAATTAAGCGGCCGAAGTATCCATATATTTATTGGTGAAATTTAACGGGGTCTCTACTCTGTTCCGGGATTCGAGCATTAAAAGATAAGGTCTGGGAGGTGGCTGGAATTGCCGCCCAGGACAATGGATCTTATTCCATCTATGATCCACAGATGACTTTGGTTGGGCGCTTCCTGTGCTGCCGTCCCCATGTAAGTGGAGTTGCAATCCGATGAATCTCCATACCATTGCAGTTTTTTGTAGTTATTGATGAGCATTTGATATGCGTTGTCATCGAACTCAAGATGGTTTATGGAGTCCCATTTTAGAAAGAGCCATTCGTACCTGGCCTGAGTCAGATTGATTTTATTAATCTTGCTGCTTTCGAAGTGCACATTCCTTCTGAATTGGGCATCATACAGATTCATCTTTTCACTAAATGCGGATCTGCTGAAGTCCGCTGGACCCCTGAAGCTGCAATTGCTGAAATCTGCATCGCATGCAAAATTTGAGCCGCAGAAGTCTGCAAATCCGAGGAAATCGCTGGCTGTGAAGTCGGCTCTTTGGCCAAAAGATGTATTACAGAATGTGGCATCAATCCCGAAATCGGATCCGGTGAAGTCTACGCCAGCGGGGAAATGGCAGTCTTTAAATTCAGCCAGATCGCTGAATCTGGCTCCTGCGAAGAGTGCCGGGCCCATAAACTGAGCCTCATTAAAGCGGGCATCTTTGGTAAACTGAGAAGAAATAAAATCTGCCGTGCTGTTGAAGACCGGTCCTGAAAACTGAACCGAGCCAGCGAAAATTGTCCTCTCGAAAGTACTTTCTTTTCCGAATTTGGTCTTATTGAATTGAGCTTCCTGGCCGAATATTGCTTCCTTGAAGTTGTTTTTTCCTCTAAAATCCGTCTTGGCAAATGCCACATTTGAATTAAATTGGCTGGAGGCTAATTGTGCATCGGTGTAGAATCGAGCCAGGCTGAAATCGGCAATGCCGCCGAATTGAGTGCCATAAAAAGATGCAGATCCTTTGAAATAAGTCTGGGAGAAATTTGCTTTTGCATTAAAACTTGAATCGGCAAAACTAGCATTCTTCAAGAACATGGAATGGACAAATCCTGTATCCTCTTCAAATATGGAATTTTCGAAAGATGCATTTTCCATAAAGAACGTATTTTCGAATACCACTGGCTTATGAAATAGGGTGTTGCCGAAGTCGACTCTCCCGTATACGATGGAATTTTTGATCACAATGGAAGAATTGGCCTGCATCGGCTCATCTGATGCCGGCATCTTCACCTCAAAGGGTATGCGAAGGATCTGCTTGGCGGTCAAGCCCAGCCGCTCTGATGTCAGGTTGCCGTTTATAGCAACCTTATCGTATTCTACAGGCAATCCCAGCCTGATCTTGACCATAATCTCGTCAGCCGGGACTACTGATGGCAATTCGCCAAGAGCCGTATGAGGTGAGGCAAGAAGCAATGCCAGTCCCAGGATGATAAGTATTGCCGATATCTGCATAGGCGGTCCAGTTTTTAATATTCTTTTTTAACGCCATTACACTACGCTGTTCGCTCTGGCATCTGGATTTCAGATTATTATATTGAATGCGGACGACATTCAAATGGAAACGATTAGGCAATGCTTATGCCAAAGCCACTTTGAATTTGATCTCTATCAGTTTCCTGTATTCGCAATCGATTCCCACACTCCGATGACTCTCATTTGCCCAATCCGATATAAATTTTTTGGCTTATGGATTTCATGAGGTTGGAATCAGATGCACCAACGCGGATGCAAACGGTTTATATACACATTTCATCAATTAAATATGTATTAATATATATTTAAATCCAACCAGGGCAACTGCGGCACCGGCCTGACCTGGAAAAAAGGTTTAAAGCAGCCCCATATTCTCCAGCTGCATCCTGACGATGTGCACACCCTCTTCGCACTCCTCAGGGCTCTTGCCGCCGGTGACCACCAGTTTGCCAGAGCTGAATATGAGCACCACTACCTTTGGTTGCTTGATGCGATAGACCAGACCGGGGAACTGCTCAGGCTCATACTCGATGTTCTCCAGGCCCAGGCCGAGGGCAATGGCATTGAGGTTCAGATCTGTCTTCAGGTCCGCTGAGGCCACAATATTCTGAACGTGGATCTCCGGCTCCAGGTCGATCTTCTCAAATCCAATGGACTTGAGCGTCTTGGCCATATTGGTTATGACCGTGCGGACGTCCTCCACATTCTTGGCTCCGGTGCATACCACCTTTCCCGAGGTGAAGATGAGAAAGGCGGCCCGTGGAGCTTTGACCCTGTAGACCAGTCCGGGGAACTTCTCCTTGTTGTACTCAGCTCCCTCCAGCTCGGCCTCGATCTTGTGCAGGTCAAACTCCTCCGCCAGCTTGGTGGATGCCACCACGTTCTCGATATTAATTGTGGACTCCATACTCAAGTATCTCCGGATTAACTCTTATAAACTGGGGGTATATATAGTATGGGTATTTAAGCGTTGATTGAGGCTTATAAATGGCTATTTAAATCGCTTATAAATGGCTCACAAGCTTCATATAAGGGGCACTTCGCGAAGAGCGAGCGCATAGCAGGAGTGCAGCACTCAGATGCAGGGATAAGAGGTGGATTCCCTGCAATGGCATGCCTCCCGCTCTAGCCAGCAGACAAACTGATTTTGCAGCAACCAATCTAATTTATATAAAATAAAAAGATAAATCTGCTATTTTAGCCTAACTAATAGAAAAAATTAAATAACATTTGCTGCATTGTACTTGCAGCAAAAATTAGATACAAAATCATTGGAGATGAATTTATGTTGATATTTCTAAATTCAATGATATGCAATCAAAAAACTCAAAAATATACTTTTGATATGTTGAAAACTTATAATGAATTAATTCTTAATGTAATCTCTATTTGGGATAGGCCGATCCGCTATTTCAGTCCCTTCCTGCTGATCAGTCTCCTTATCGTCCTCATCATCAGCCCTCTGGCTGCATCCAGTTCGTTTAATCTCACCGCGCCAGAGTTTATGGATGTCTCCGGCCAGGATGCCTTTGAGGTATTATTCGCCTGCCACGAGGATGCCGGCGGTCTGTCTGCAGGCCTCCTGATTCCCAATGGTCTGCAATATGTCGGAAATGCCAGGATGGAGATGTCGGGCAAACTGCGAGAGGTCGAGCCCTCTTTGGTAGGAGGATGGCTGCGATGCGATCTGACCGAGGCAGTGAAATCTTTCCGGCATTTGGTTATCAACGAATGGGAGGCGAATCCACCCGGCTCCGACACCAACATGGAATGGATAGAGATCTACAATCCCACTGCCGCCAGTGTGAAGGTAGGCAACTGGATTGTTCTGGACAGCTACTATAATAAAACGGTATCAATCCCCACTGATACCGTCATCGAGCCGGGTGGATATCTGACCATCAACTGGACCAATGGCAGCCTGATCAACTCCTACTCCTGCAGCATATCTCTTCTAGACTCGACAGGGCAAGAGGTGGATCGCACCAATGCGGCGAAGGACAGCAAGAACGATGATCTCTGCTGGGCTCGCCTCTCCGACGGCAGGGATATTGACAGCGATTCAGACTGGAAATTCCAGAAAGCTACGCCAGGCCTCTGCAATGGTGGGAAGCCCTGTGAAATTTATGCCGGAGAATCCCTCAGTCTTAAGTTAAACCTCAGCGCCGGATGCAGCGCGCCTGGTCTCGTCCAGCTCTATGCCGAGATGGATACAGCTTCCGGCAGCTTCAGCTCGCTGCCCAGGAGGATGACCATCGGCAGAGCAAATCTGAGCCTCTCCGCCCAGCCGGATCGCTTCGATATCGCCAAGGGCGATACTGTAACCTGGGCAGTCATTCTGGAAAACCATGGGAATGGAACAGCCCATGATGTCATTCTCAATGCTTCCCTCTCCGATGGACTGCAATTTTCAGGCACGAGTTCCAGCCTCTCCCGCAGGAGTCTCTCTCCTCTCCCGCCGGGAGGAAGAGAAGAGATCGAGATCAAGGCCAGAGCAGTGGCCACAAAAAGCAGCTATTCATGCATCTTTTCCCTGGCCTGGGGCCCCGCTCCCTGTCAGGAGACAGAGCAGACCATTATCCTCAGCCCCAGAACTGCAATCGCCAAGGAGCCGGATCAGAGTCGCAGCCTGACCATAGGCCAATCCGTGCCCTTTACTATTTTTGCCGACTTGCCCCGTGGCGCCAGCCGCCTGTGGATCAATGATACCATTCCAGGCGGCCTGATCTATAACGAAAGTAGCCTCTCCTGGCAGGGTCGAGATCCCCTGCAGGTAGCTCGGAAGGACAACCTGGACGGCAGCCAGCAGATCTGCTGGTTTTTCGGTGATATTGGGGCTGCTCAGCAGATCGAACTCAGATATGACTGCCTTCTGCCAAATATTGCCGGCAACCAGAATGGATCTCATCTCGCAGGAACAAATGCTACCATGACCTGGCTGGAAGGCGGGGCCAGAAAGATAGATGCAGATGCATCCGGTCCCATCGCCATAATCGAGCCGGATCTGCATCTGGAGATCTGGCCGGCTCACGCTTTTGTCGCTCCAGGCGATAGCGTCTCTTTCTTGCTCAATTTATCTCACACCGCATATAGCGAGGCTTCAGCCTTCGACCTAGAGCTGCAGGCTCTCCTTCCCGCCGGCCTCGCTTATATGCCGGGATCCGCGGAGGTCCTAACCGGCGCTGCAGCATCATCATTCCATGAGCAGGACCTCAGCTGGAAGATCGACTCCCTGGACTATATGATCGGTGAGAGCTCGGTCATCCGTTTCAGTGCCATTTGCCAGGGCCAGCCAGGGGATAGTTTTGTCGTCCCGGCCCATCTCAGCTGGACCAGCCAGCCGGGAGGGTGGCAGGAGGAGCGCACGGGAAGCGGGGTGCCAAGACTGAACAACTACAACAGGAATCAATCAGCGATAGTGGATGTCATGGACCTGTACATCAACAAGACCGCCGATCCCAACCCTGCTGCGGTGGGAGAGCTTCTCACCTACACTCTGACCTATGAGAATCTGGGAGGCAGCGAAGCCAATAATGTGAATATCACCGATGAGCTGGACACTGGCGTAACCTTCATCTCTGCTGATCCTTCTCCTACCTGGAATAGCAGTCATACTCTCTTCTGGACCTGCCCGCATCTCGACCCGGGTGAAAGCCAAAGCATCGCCCTTCAGGTGCTGGTCAATGAATCTTCCCGATGGTGCCCTGTTGAAGAACTGCTTTGCCATCAGCTGCGATGAGCTGGGGAGAAGATCTCCCATCTGCATCTATACCCCGGTTCTCAATGAGACCCGCCTGGTGGTGACCAAGAAGCCACTGCATGCGGCGGTCCGGCGTGGCGAGGAGGTGGACTATATCATCACCGTCTGCAATAAGGGCGGCCAGCCGGCCACAAACATCACCGTGCGGGATGTCTTCGACATGCCGGTAGAGCTGCTCTCGGTCTGGCCGGAGATGGCAGAGGATGGAGCCTGGCATTTTCCTTATCTCGCGCCCGGAGAGTGCTTGGAGATAGATCTCAAGATCCGGGTGCCCAGAATCGATGTCGAATACCATAGCAGCCAGACTGTCACCGGCCATGGCTTCATGCGCTCTTTTCACGACTACAGCACCTCCCGGCCAGCTGCGTCCCTGATCAACCGGGTCCACGTTACATCCGATCAGATGCAGCTCTCCACCTCCGCCAGTGTACAGATACTGGCCGAGGCGGGAACGGAGCTATCTTTGCGCGAGCACGGCAGCGGAGAATATGAGTGCCAGCAGGAGCTGGACTTTCTTACCGCCAACAAGTCCATCCGTCTGGAGAGAAGCATAAGGGCAGAGAGCCATCCGAAGAACAGCTCTCCGCCTGAGATCGACAAAAGCATCTCTTCTCCCTGGCATGAGGAGGTGAGGGCCAAAAACGGCATCACTAACACTACCGTCCGGGAGTTGTATCGATATTCCTCCTCATTGCAGGATGAGAGCCTGTTCAACCTGGACGAAAACCAGTCCCTGATGAAGATTAATTCCTGCCTGGAGGGCTTGGCCCATCTGGGGATGCTCAAGCTTCCAGAGGACAGAAGCGGGAGTGGCAAGCCCTCAATTTCCCAAGAGGACTATGCCGGATCATTTCATATCCACGAGAGCATTGGTGACCTGGGCCAGGGGGTAATGATGGAGCGAAGCTCCTCTGGGCGGGGCTATGTGGCCAGGGATGCTGCAATTGGCCCCCAGAGGAGCTACGAGTGGGGTAGCGGTGAATATCGATCCAATGAGAGTATGGACAGCGTCTCCGGCTCATCGACAAAGGAGCTTGAGGCATCTTTTCAGAATTTGAGCCTGCCCTTAAGCGCATATACTGACCTGAATATATCTCAAAAATGGTTTGAGGGCATGATCTCCCGCACCGAGAGCAGCCTCATCTCCGAGGAGCACTCCCACGCCAGCCGGCTGAATATGAGTGCCGTATCATCCAGCCCCAGAGAGCGGGAGAGCGAGTCGTCCTTTTCCGGCCGATCCAGGCTGCAGGTAGCATACCTGGGAAGCTCCAGTGGCAATCGTAGCCTTGAGCTGGCGGCAGAGGAGATTCTCATGGGTGACTATCTGGTCAAGCGGAAGATCATCCTCTCCGGAGCAGCCCGATATGATCACCCCCATCTTTACCTCCGCAAGGACGGCTGGAAGGTCGAGGATGTGGCCAGATATACCATCACCCTATGCAATGATGGAAACGCGGCCCTGGGCCCCATATTCCTGCAGGACCTCTTTCCGCCGGGTGCCAGATTCATCAACTCCACATTGCAGCCCAGCCGCCTGGACGGCAATAGCTCCAACTGGACAATACTGCACCTGGCCATAGGGGCCTCCTTGAGCATAGGCCTCAATCTGGATGTAGAGAGCTGCCAGAGCGATATCATCAACCGGGCTGCAGCCGTGGGAAGCTACAGCAGCGGATCGGTGACAGCTCGGAATATCTCTGTACTGGAGGCCAATCCCCTCGGCTCCTGGTCCGGGCCGGGAAGGGGCGGCATATCCTGCCAGGCCAGCAATATCAGCAGCGCCTGTCCGGCGTTGCAGGAAGTCAATCAGAGCGACTTTTTAGATCCCTCACAGATTGAGATGCAGATGGACGGCGAGGATGGAAAAGACGGCTATTGCGCCCTGAGCGCCCGAGCCCTGGAGGAGGACATCACTTCGCGAAGGTGCTGAAGTCTCATCCAAAATTCAGGCGGAAGTTAGAAGTAGATGCAGGATATAAATATAACCAATAATGAGGTGAAAAGCATCATGGAACCCAGGATACTGAAGGTGGGCGAGAAGGTCTCCGGCAGATACAGGGATATGGAGCTGGGCAGGAGCAAGAAGTTTTTCCGGGTCAAGCTGGACAATGAGGAGTTCTATCTTCCCAAGGACGTGGGCAACTCCCTCTTGGCCAGTCGCCAGAAGGGCTATGATCGGTTCACCATCCAGCGGCAGCTGGATGTCTATGAGATCAGGCCGATGCTGACGGAGACCGGTTAGGATCCGTAGAGCATCGTTTGAGCAGCACGATTTCAGCCAGACCGATAAAGGCTGAGCTTATGCTCTCTCATCCGACCTTCATTTTTATCACTATTTCCTCCTAAGTTGAATATATCTTCTGCTATTTTATATCTATATTTTTGCTGCTCTTTAGCTGGCATGTCCATCACTTTCTCTCCGCGCCCGCCTCAGCCATTTATGCCCGTTGAATAATCCCGATCTGGCTATAATCCGGGTGATCTCAAGGAGAGAGGCGATGTGGATCTTCGACAGCTACTACAAGGGGGCGGTCCACCTCTGGGCCAGGGAGAGGGGGCTGGTCAGAACTGTCGCTGTACAGCCTCCCTCCTTTTATCTCCACCTACCCGACCCAGCCGACCACCGGGGAATGCTCGAGGCTCTGGAGAGCCTCTATCGTCTGGAGGAGACATCCTTTTGCACCATCTACGGCCGGCAGGAGGGATACCGAATCTATGCCGACCGGAGCGTGGCAGAGAAGATCGAGATACAGACCCGCTACGGGGCACAGTTATACAATGTTGATGTAAGAAGGGACCAGCAGTACCTGGCAGAGAGGGATCTCTTCCCCTGCGGCAACGAGGATGAGTCCCGCTTTTCTCCCGACTTCGTCTCGCCCCTGAAAGTGATGCGGCTTTATTTCTCCGGAGATCCGCTGCGCCGGAGGGAGATATCCGGAGTCGATCTGGCCTGGGGGGAGGCATTGGGTGGGGTGGAGTCTGAGGATGGATGCAAAGAGGGCAGGCTGAGGCGGCTGGAGGGGGGGGAGAGGGACATCATATCCGATCTCATGGAGCTGGTCCGCCTTCGCGATCCTGATGTGCTTCTGGTAGAGAGAGGCGACCTGTGGATGCCCCTTTTGGCAGCGAAGGCATCCAGGCTGGGCCTGGAAGAGGCCATCAGCAGAAGCGGCAGCTTCCGGAGAATGGCAGCCAGGTCCTACTGGAGCTACGGCCGGGCCAATCACAGGGACATGGCCCTCATTCCCGAGGGCAGGATACTGATAGACACAACATCCAGCTTTGCCTACCGGGAGGGGGGGCTGCGGGGCATACTGCTCGCGTCCCGCCTCTCCGGCCTGCCACCCAACCTGGCAGCGCGCTATACCCCCGGCACCCTCATCTCCTCCTATGAGGTATACGAGGCCCTGCGCCGGGGACTGGCGGTTCCCTTTCGAAAGAGGGATGCGGAGAGCATTCGGGTGATGTCCGATCTCAAGCAATCCGACCGGGGAGGCATGATCTTGCAGCCCCAGCCCAGGCTCTATGAGAGGGTGAGCCAGATAGATTTCACCTCACTCTACCCCTCCATAATCGTCAAGTACAACCTCTCTCCCGAGACGCTGCACCATCCGGAGAGGAGGGGATTTTTGAGCGGCATCATCTCCCCGTTGCTGGAGCTGCGCATCGAGATGAAGCGGCGGAAGAAGGTGGACTGCTCTTACGCCGGAGAGGATTCCATATTGAAGTGGATGCTGGTCACCTGCTTCGGCTATACCGGTTACAGGAATGCCAAGTTCGGGCAGATTGAGGTGCACGAGAGGATCACTGCCATCTCCCGGGAGCTGCTCATGCAGATCAAGGAGCTGGCGGAGGGGATGGGCCTGGAGGTTCTGCACGGCATTGTGGACTGCCTCTGGGTCAAGGGATCTGGTGGCAGGGAGGAGACGGATAGCTTCAAGCAGGCGGTGGAGAGGCAGACCGGCATTCTGACCGAGGTTGAGGACTACGACTGGATAGTCTTTCTGCCCCTGGCGGATGGAAGCGGAGCCTACAACCGCTACTTCGGGCGGCTCACATCCGGCCGGATAAAGGTGCGGGGGGTCATGGCCCGGCGCGGCGACACCCCCGCCTATGTGGCCAGGATGCAGAAGGACATCTTCGAGCTGCTGGCGGCTGCATCCAGCCGGGAGGAGCTGCAGCAGGCTGAGCCTGGAGCCCGCCGGATATGGGAGAGGTATCGTGAAGCTCTGCCCGAGGCTGAGCCGCGGGATATGGTCATACGCCGCCGGGTGGGGCGTGCCAGCTATTCCCGCCGCTGCGCCGAGGCCTCGGCGATGAAGGCCCACGAGAGGCTGGGGCTGAGCTTGCAGCCGGGAATGGAGATGGGATATGTGGTGGCAGATGCAGGCGGCTGGTTGGTGGAGGCGGAGGAGGATGCAAAGCATTTTGATGTCCGACATTACGCCGGGCTGCTGGACAAGGCCTGGCGGGAGGCGTCTTATGTATTCCAGCCCTGGGAGGCCTCTGGTGCCGGGGGGTGACGGCTTTAGACCAGAGAGGCGACCTGGGGCAGGCTCTGAGCTATGGCTATGGACTGGCCGGATAGGCTGCGTGTTATGGCCGCATCGAGCTCCTCCATCCGGACCGGTTTGTTGAGAAAATCGTCCGCTCCGGCGTCGTAACAGAGCTCGCGGCAGAGGTCCGGATCGAGGGATGTGAGCATTATGATCTTCGGGCCCAGAGACCAGCGCTCGCGAATCAACTTGGTGGCCTCTATCCCGTCCATCTCCGGCATCTCTATGTCCATGAGCACCAGATCGTAGGGCCGCTCCTCCAGGGCGGAGAGGACCTGCAGGCCGCTGGCTGCCGTTTCGGCCTGCAGGCCCAGCTTCCTGAGCATAATCAGAGCCATCTTCTGATTTACGGGGTTGTCCTCGGCCAGGAGGATGCTTGGATTTGATCCGGGCAGCATAGCAATAGCTAATACGGTCTTTCTGGTATAAGAATTTTTCTTGTGTAATTAATTTTGGGAATTACCATTAAATTCTTAAAATGATATCTATAAGACTCATTAGAAAGGAGTCTTGGCTCTTATATATGGCAATATTAAATTTTACTTAAGACGAATTCAAATAGAATTATAGATTTTTGAAATGAAAAGAGTGGTGGGCGGAGCAGGCACTCTGCATGTGCCCTGGAAAAAAGAAGCATTTATGCCTGTTCGTCTACTCCCTGTGGTAGGAGACCGCTGCCAGGAGCATGAGGCCCCAGGCGGAACAGGGGGCCAGGTAGCCAGCATGAGGTTCTGGTGCAGTCTGAAGTCTGTCAAGCTCCCGATGATCCCGAGAGACAGGCTGATTTTATCCAGGTCCCAGAAGACTATTCTGTGAAAAGCAAATGCGAAGCATCTTTGTCCTTCTATCAACCTTTTCTCCAGATCTGTTATAAATCAACAGAAGCGGTATTTTTATCCAGGTGCCGAAGGTAGGCTTCGATCATGGTTTTTGCAGTCTCACGCACCTCTGACAACTCTATTTCAGTGGCATTTCTTGGTGCTTCATGTTTGCCACGATGGCGTGACTGCTTCACTGGCTCTTCGTTGCATAGCTTTCCAAAGTCATTCCATTTATCTTTAGGGATATCCAATTTAGATATTGCTTTGTCCTTGTTCCCGAACTTCGTATAAAGAGCATCGCGGATCTCATATAGAAAGAAAAATTCGTTATCAGGATCGCGTACCGAATTTTCGTAACTTTGAAGTAGAGCAAGGAGAAAACCATCCGAATCATGTTTGCTGACTAAATCTGCGATGGCCTTCTTCTTCTCGATTCTATCTCGCTTGTCATCTATAATTATTCCATCCTTAGTAGTTATCGAGATATCTACTTTGCCAAATTTTATCTCGATTTTCATCGGTTCGACCTCTAGGACATAATCTTTGCGACCATCATCATATACACGATGGGTCATAGTCGGTCTTTCCAATTTGTATGGCTCATGGCTGCAAAGCAGGACGCTCTGGAATCGGGCTATTAGGGCTCTGTGCAAAGAGTCACGCATTAAAGGATTTGCATCATAAACCATAGAATCAATTCTTGCTTCTGCCTTACCATTGCTGATGGTCATTGTATAGTCATTCTTCTCTATCTCGATTTGCGATTCAAAATAGTCTGGCGGCGAGAATTTCCACTCCAAAACCACTGTAGCACTCATATGATTTATCTCATGATCAGACCTATGAAAAAGTTTATGATCAGACTGTATTGGCGAATTTTGCTTTGAGGCGGCCCATCAGACATCTCTTCTCCATATCCTCACAATCGCCACCATCCCCACCAGATTGATGACCAGTATGAGAACAACTCCCACAATCCTCTTCCACCCTTCCCCTAGCCACGCCTTACTTCCCAGATCCAGCAACATATCCCCGTTCACAGTCACCGGCCACTCCTTCTTCCCGGCTCGCAGCGAATAAACCCCCCTGGAGAGGCCCCAGAAGGAGCATTTTCCGCTGCTGCCCTCGGCCAGCATCTCTTCACCCTGCCAGATCTCCAGGCCTTCCGGCGCGCCTTTGACCTGAAGACTGAAGCTATCCGCCACGGGGATGCTTTCTCCCTCTCCTACCAGCCCGGCAGAGATGTTCAGGAGAGAGAGCAGGGTGGGAGCAATGTCCATCTGGGTCCAGCGCCCCCCCAAATTCATCTCCTCAATCCCCTGCCCCAGAAAGACCAGGGGCACCCTGCGGGCCTCCAGACGATCGGCATATTTCTCTGCCGAGTGGCCGCCTTTGCCCTCTCTACCGGGAAAGACCATGCCGTGGTCGGCAGTCACCACCAGAAGGAGATCGTTTCTCCGGCATTCTTCAGCCAGCCTTCCCAGCGGTCCGTCCAGGGCTGCTATGACCTCCCGGTAGCCCTCTGCACCCAGCTCATGCCCGGCGCTGTCGACGCCGCCGGCATTGACCAGCAGGACAAATTTTTGACCGGAGAGATTGCGGACTATCTCCCTTGCCCCATCCAGGGCCCAGGCGTTGTACTCGATATAGGCGGCGATCCCCGATCCGTCTGCATATCGGCCAAAACTGTCCCGCCATTTTTGAAAGAGGGTCGAGATATTGCCCGCCGCTCCTGCCCGGAATCCAGGAATGGGCTCGGCTCCTTTCAGGGAGTTATCATCCAGATAAAGTACTGCGTCCATCTCCTGCAAGACAGGCATGGCGTCTCCCCTCTGCAGCAGCCCCAGGCAGAGATAGCCCTCCTCTCGGGCGGCATCAAATAGCGTCCTTGCTGGCTGCTGCGCTTTGACATCGGCCCTGCCGGTGACAAGAACGCTGTGGCTGGGGGTGGTTTCAGGAATAGGAACCCGGACGTCCAGAATCCTCGCCCCGCTGCCGGTAAGGTTGAAGAGCAGCGCGCTCTGCAGCAGCGAGCCGTCCAGGGCGTAAGCCCGGTGCTCCGGATACACATATGATGAGCCGAGGCCATCCACCACCAGCAGGACGGCTCCGGTGGGCTCATCCGCCCGATCCATCTCAACATCCAGAGCCGGGCATTCATTGGTCAGCAAAAGCAATATCATCAAAAATGGAAAAAGGGTCATCCAGGATCTCTTTGTGTCTTTATGATTTGGTTTACATTCCCGGTACCTTTCGGCTTTTCTAGGGTGCAATAACTCATATCAAGCTCTTTTCCCATATGAATATTGCTAAAAATTTAAGAAGTTAGAAAATTTGCTATATTTTCATGCGTACCATAAAAAATTTCAGGGTGAGGGCTCTCTTTTCGGCGGGATTAGATCCCTGATAGTTAGTATATAGAGCAAAGCCCCTACGACTATCAAAATCCAGCCAAACGTGCTCTTAAGATCGGCTCCAACTAAACTAGCTCCAATACTTGTCAATATTATATTTATAAGACTCACAATATTATTGTTAAATCTATTGTCTTTGTAATAATTTAATCGAATATCTTTTCGGGCGTTCTCTGCGGTTAAATCCACAATTTTATTCGAAAGCTTTCGTTCCCTGTTAATTGCCTTGGATTGTGCCTTTTCTAATGACTTTCTTAAATAATCTATCTGCTCTGTAGTTGATGATTGCTCGATAGAAGGAATATATGCCGGTCCAGTAGCGCCAATAGAGCCTTGCCTATAATCCGTGGCGTCCTGATTCGAAGGCCCTGTCGGGCCAACGGTTTTGTCTATAAACTCCTTTATTTTATCCGCATCATCTGCCGGGTTATTACCACCATCTATCAATGCAAATACCTCAATAACGCAATCAGAGGATGCTACGATTATTCATCTGAATTATCGGTTGGCATATATTGTTCGATTTTACCCTCATTATATGCCTTCTCCAGAGCCCCAAGCAATAGAGCTGCGAGTTTTTGGGCAACACTATGTGGTAATAATATCCTCCTGGCTTCTATGACTGATTTGCCATCCTTATTAAGGCCTGGAACCTGCAAGAAATCAATTCTTATATCCGCATTAGAGACATTTGTGATGGCCAGGTTGGAATAGAATGATTCTGGCAAATTTAAGGTCATATTGCTTAAATCAGTTTTATATAAGTCATTTAAATCTATTTTAATTTCTCCAGATACTTCTTTCCGAGTTTCTTGCGTCATTTATAGCTAACACCCAAATTCGGTTTTAAATGCCCGCTGTAATAAAGTTTGCGTGCCGGTGCCGATAAATCTTGGTACATTTTGCAGAACAGACAAATGGCTGCTTTTCGACCAGGATGACGCGATAATTCAGCAGTGACTCGCAAAAAAATATCTTAAGAAGCTAGAGCCAAATCTTATATCTCACGGTCACTCCAGTTTCAAGGATCTGAAATCAAGACCATGCAAAAATACCGACTTTTTGCCCTAGGTTTAGTAATAGCAAAAAAATAGGACTGGAGATCAGCACAGATCTCAAACGCTCAGAAGTCGGTCATGATCCGGTACTGGTCGATCTCCGTCTGCTTCAGGCCCGCCAGGAACTGCTCGGCCATGTCGCGAATATCCTTGGAGCGGGTTATGGCCCTGCCTACCACCAGTATGTCCGCGCCTGCGGCCAGAGCCGCAGCCTCGGTATCCACCCGGATGCCTCCCGCTACGGCCACCAGAAGCCTGCGGCCTTCTTTAGCCAGATCCTTTATCGCCGGTATGTTCTGCCAGGCGTGAGCGCTCTTCTCCATGTCTATGGCCCGATGCAGCTCCACCACATCGGGCAGCACCTCCAGGCTTTTCAGAACAGCAAGCGGATCGGGCACATTGAGCATATCGATGATGGAATATATGCCCGTCTTCCTGGCCTCCCGGATGGACAGCTCCAGGGTCTTCTTGGGAGCCAGGCCGGATATGACCACGGCATCGGCAGTAGAGTCCGCCGCCAGGCGCACCTCCAGGTTGCCCGTGTCCAGGGTCTTGAGATCCAGTATGATAAAGGCCCCGGGTCGGATGGCCCGGATCTCCTTGACCACATTTATGCCCAGCATCTTGACCAGGGGGGTTCCCACCTCGATCAGGATATGGTCGCTCTCCGGCAGAGCGGCAAGCACCCGGCGCACCTCGGCCACATCCACCAGATCGAAGGCCACCTGCAGATAGGGCGGATCCCATAATCTTGTCACACGGAAGCCCATGATGGGATGAGTGGAGCGGTCCTTCTCAAAGAGCATAAGATCCACACTCGGGAATCCGGCCATAGCCCTCTCAATGGCCAGCTTGGTGGCTCCGTAGTTGTAGCGGTAAATGGCATCGTAATCCCGGGCCTGAGGATGGATGAAGACGGATACAATAATCAAAAGCTCCTCTGCCTTCTCTTTGGGAATTAGACCTTCGGCCACCGCATCGGCTACCGCCTTGGCCACAGCCATCTGGGCCGGACCGAATATCTGGGCTGCCTGCTCCATATTCTTGACTGTGACTTTGGGAACTATCAGAGTGGACGGCTTGGGGGGCAGGTTGGGCCGGATAACACCCAAGAGGGGGGTATGTCCTGCCGAAAGCTGGGCGAGGCCAGAGGCAAAGGCCGTCGCCACCGGCCCCGCCTTATCTCCTATGATCAGATCTATATGAGCAATCTCAGGCTCCTTTCCTATCAGAGCCTCTCCTACCAAAAACAAAAAGATTCACCTCTCGGGGAGGTTGAGCAATCTCTCTATTTTAATCCTTTTGCCTTTTGTCTCTGGTCTATCAGATCAGCTGCCAGTAGATCAGGGGAGCCAGGGCCAGCAGGGCCAGGCCGGTGGCCAGCCTCATCCCCACCCGATGATCCTTGCGGAAGGAGTCAACCTGCTCCGGGCTCATTCCCAGGGCCATGCCTCCCCCCAGAAGGAGGATGGGCAGAACCACCCCCAGGTTGAAGAACAGGAGATATGTCGCACCCGTCAGGTAACTGCTGGCGGAGAAGAGATCAAGTATCGCGAGGTAGATGGCTCCCACACATGGCGCCTTTACCAGAGAGAAGAGGGCTCCGATCAAAAAGTATGAGCTGTAACGTCCCTTCTCCACTCCAGCCTGGAAGTAAGGCAGAGCCCAGTCGGTGCGGAATATGGAGTGCCTGCCTGCCTTCAGACGCCATCCGTCCCATATCTGGGAGAGGCCGGCCAGAAGGAGAAATAAGCTCAAAATATAGCGAAAGGAATCCGCAACCGCCTTTGTCTCCAGCAGCCTCTGCATGCCCAGGCCGAAGAGAAAGTACATGGTGAATATCCCTGCCGAGAAGAAGGCAACCATCATCAACAGATCCCGCCTCCTTCCTGCCGTGGAGAGGACCGATGCCGCCAGGAAGACCAGTATCCCTAGCAGGCAGGGATTGAATCCTGCCACCAGTCCGGCTCCCAGAACCGCGGAAATGCTGTAAGCGGAGATCTGCTCTAGATCGATCTCTGAGGCAGATATGCCGTATGACGCTCTCTCGCCATCGTTTTCCGCATGGCCGGAAAGGCCGATTGAAGGGGGGACAGGAGGGCTCTGGTTGGTTAGGGCGCTTCGTATGAGGCTCTCCAAAAGGGCATCGTCCTTCTCATAATCCCGGTAGTCTATCACCTCACTGCCGATGATGATGGACGGGACATCCCTGGAGCCATACTGCTTGATGATGCGATGCCCCTCATCGGAATAATAATAATAACTGCTGATGTTAAGGGATATATCCTCCCCCACCTTCTCCAGGACTCTCTCTGCTGCAGCGCATTTGGTGCAGCCGGGCGATTCTATGAAGAGTACCTCAGCTCCACCGCTTACCTCTGCCATACCCGGGTAAGGCAAAGCTAGGCCATATAGAAGTAGGATGACCAGGCAGGCGGCAAGGATGTGGCTTGAGACTCGCATCAGTTAACCAGGATGCTGAAGAAGTATAAAATCCCCATGATGCTCCTATCGGACAGAAAAGAGATCTCTTGGGAGGCAGAAAGGACAGTTGAAGTCATTTTAAATCTCCTGCCCTTCTTTTCCCAACAAATCCTACTCTGCTGTTATATACGTCAATTTCGGTTCATCTCCCTCAGACTTGCTGGAGGAGAGGGCCATAGAGGCGTCATCTTCTGCTACCAGTACGATGGAGTAGGGGCAGCCCTCGGTGCAGGTCTCAACTGCCTTCTTGATGATTCCGGTTACATCAAAATTATAGCTTCCGGCATCTTTTATCTCCACAGGAGACGAGGATGATTCGGTATCATAGTCCTCTTTGTCGGACCAGGTAGCTGTACTCAGTGTTGCACCATGCAGGAAATAAGCAGTGACCTTACCGGGCTTGTCCACCTGGGTAACGTCTACGGTTAGGGTTGCGGATTCGATCTGCTCCGGATCGAATATGCCTTGTGATCCCAATATGTTGATGAAGCTGAGGTATATCTCTTTGGATGGCTCACCTCCCTGGGAGACTGTCCAGAGCATATTGCTATCAGAGAAGCTCTGATCCGCCATCTCCGCATCAACATAAGTATCAACGTCCATCTCGGCGGTGAAGCTCCCTGCAGCGGCTGATGCCGCCAGGATCAGGAAGATGCTGACAAGTGAATGCAAGTATCTCAATTGAATTCCTCCATAAGATTGGATGTAATCGAACAAATAAAAAGGCTTGCGATCATATGTGATCCATGTAAGCCAGGCCGGGGACAGATGAAGGATCGGTTAAAATCTTGCTTATCACCTACGTTAGATTTATTAATCCCATCGCAGCTTGAGTGAAGGTGGATCTCTTGAGAAATACAGCCTATAGCATCCTATTGGCGGCCTTGGTCGTATCATCGTTTGCGTCCGGCGCGACGCTGCAGGTCGGCTCGGATCTACAGTCTGCAATCGATGCCGCATCCAGCGGCGACACCCTGGTAGTTGCTGCCGGGATCTATAGTAAGATTGTCGTGGACAAGAGCCTCAATCTCATTGGAAGAGGTGCCGTCATTCGGGCCGGAGGCAGGGATGCATGCGTGAGCATAAATGCAGATGCAGTTAATATCTCCGGATTTCTGGTTGAAAACGGATTTTATGGAATCAAGCTGGAGCAGGTGCGCGGCTGCAAGGTGAGCAACAACACCGTCATCCACTGCGCCCAGCCAGGAATAGCCCTGCTTTATTCCGATGCCAATATAATAACCGGCAACAATGCCAGCTTCAACGGCATAGTGGGGGAGGGCTGGTATGGCATATACCTATCCAACTCCAACCATAACCTCATCGCCGACAATGAGGCCATAGGCAATGGAGCCTACGGCATCAACCTCTTTCCTTCCTGCAACAACAATACCATCACAGGAAACAGGCTTCAGGGGAATATGTATGGCCTTTATATGTTCAGGGACTGCGGCAGCAATCTCATTCGGAATAACGAGCTGTCGAAGAACATCAACTCCGGCCTGGATCTGCGCTTCAACTGCACCGGCAATCTAATAGAAAACAACACCATCGAGGGCAACGCTGTGGCCGGGATCACCTTGATGGAGGGCTCGGGGGGCAATCACATCAGCGGAAATGAGATAAATCACAATAGCCGCTACGGCCTGCAGATCCAGAGCCGCTCCGAGGGCAATACAGTTTCATTCAACAACATCTCCGAGAGCCAGACTGGAATATTCCTGGAATCAGGGCATAATAGCATTTACGGCAATCGATTTATCGAGAATATCATCCAGGCTGACGATCGCGGTAGCAACATCTGGAATAGAGAGTACCCTCTGGGCGGAAACCTCTGGAGCGATTATACGGGCCGGGACGAGATGGAGGGCTCCGGCCAGGATACGCCCGGAAGGGACGGGTTTGGGGATGAGCCCTATGCCGTCAGTTCGACCTCCGCGGACAGGTATCCGGTAATGGGCGGCCAGGTCAGGCCAATATCCATCCTGAGCAAAGAGATCCATCCATACCAGCTGAGGGTGGGAGACAGCATTGCCATCAAGGTCGATCTGCAGTCGCGCCATCCTCTGCTGCAGGTTGTGGCCCGCGCTTATGCCAATTCAAAGGAGGCCCAGGGTTATAGCCGGCTGGTCATATCCGACGGCTTTTATCAGGGCTCATTTTCCACAGCGCTACTGCTGCCGGGAATATATGATATAGTTCTGCTGGCAAAGGACCAGCGAGGCAATGAACTCCAGGAGAGTCTGGGACAGATCAAGGTCGCCGCTAGAAGCGGCGCTGTTTAGCATGGTTTATGTTTATCAGCTTATGGCATTAAAGGGGAGAAGATGAAGCATTTGAGATCATATTCGAGCTCCTGGTCTTGGGGGGCAGTCAGCGTAGCCCTATTGGCGCTATTGGTGCTGGCAAATGGAGCGTCTGCGGGAGAAGCATATTGCGAGGCCTGCCAGGGCGGCGGCGGCTGGGATCCAATGGCCAAGCTGGATGAGATCGGCAATCCCGATGCCGGTGAGTCAGAGACGGTCATGGCCGGCTTGAACACGGCTCAGAAGAACCGGGTGGGGATCTGGAATAAGCCCCTATCGGGATTTGAGCAGTCTAATACCTCCGCTGTTCAATCCGCTAATGAATCCGGGCCAAGCATGGACGCAGAAGACAATTCCAGCCAGAGCCAGGCTATGGAGAAGAGCTCTCTCCCCAGGGTGGCAGAGGATGAGCTGGCCATAGTTCGCAGCGAGAGGGCACAGAGCATGATCGCACCCCTGCAAGCGGCAGCAAACGGGACCGTCTTTCTGGACATCAGTGAGGAAGCTGCAGAGCACATATCCGGCTCCGTTGTCATCCCCTATAACCGGTTTTTGAACGATAGCGTGGTTAAAGGAGAGGACGAGCTGGCGGCCCTCCTGGGCAATGCCGGTATATCCCGCCAGGATGAGGTCGTCGTTTATGGAGAGTGCATGCCCTGCGGCGGAGGGCCTGCGCCTGCCACCTTCGTCTACTGGATCCTGAGGTCTCTGGGACACGATAATGTGAAGGTACTGGACGGCATGGTTGAGGACTGGGCTGCAGCCGGGCTGCCCACCTCCCAAGAAGCCTCGGTTCTGCCGGCCAAGGCCTACATCCCGGAGATAAACTCCAATTTCAGCGCAGACTATGGCTATGTGGAGAGCGGCCAGGCCCAGATAGTGGATGCCAGAAGCATAGTGGATTTCGGAATCTCCTCCATTCCAGGAGCGATCAATATCCCCTACGAGAGCGTGATCAGAGGCAACAGGCTCAGGGATGAATCCACTCTGGAGCGGGTCTTCGCCATCCTGGATAGAGACAGGCCGGTGGTGGTCTACACCAATACCGGCATCCAGGCGTCTCTGGTCTGGTTTGCTCTGGAGCTGCTGGGCTATGATGCCCGGCTCTACTCCTATGAGAACTACTATGTCAACCAAAAGATCCAGCAAACCGCTCTAAACTCCACAGCATGAAGAGCATATCCGTTAAAGCCGGGCTTCATACAGTGAAAGCCGTTTCCATCTTCCTGCTCTTAGCGGCGGCCATATCATTCAGCGGAGCGGCATCAGCGGATGGCACGGGGGGGCCGTTCCCTGCCTGGACAGGACTGCTGTTTGAAGAGCATGCGGCTCGCCAGGCAGCAGAGAGATCGGCTTTCGATTTCAGGCCAGAGCTCACCTCCCGCCCTACTCTGCTGCTTTTCTCGACTCAGTCTCTGCAATTAAATGAGTCTCCACTAAAAGATTCAGCCGAGGATGGATCGGTAGAGATAGAGGTGAATAAAAGGGCTGGAAGGGAAGAGGTGCTGGCTGGGCTGCAGGATGTTTACAACTACAAGATAATTCTCGATATCAGTCCTGAGCCAGTTGAATTCATACCCGGTGCCATAAGTATTCCCTATACCGATTTTCTCTCGGATGGCTCTCTCAAGACTGCACCGGAGATGGCGGCGGTCCTGGGCCAATCCGGCATAAGCCGGTATGACGCAGTGCTCATCTACGGCGAATGCCAGCCCTGCGGGGGAGGGCCGTCAGCGGCCAGCTATGTCTACTGGATCATGAAGTATCTCGGTCACAGGAATGTGAGCCTGTTGGATGGGGGATTAGACGACTGGGTAAAGGCAGGAAAGCCGACTGCTGCCAGGGCGCTTGATCTTCAACCGGTTAATTATACGTTCAAAATGGAGGAAGGCCTTCTGGCATCATATCCTTTTGTAAAAAGCGGAGATGCCCAGATCATAGATGCCCGGAGCCCGGAGGAATTTTTGAGGGGTTCGATCCCCTCCAGTATAAATATCCCCTATGACCGGGTCTTAGAAGGCAAGAGGATAAAGGATGATGAGGCTTTAGGCCACCTATTCTCATCCCTGGATAAGAAAAGGCCGGTTGTGGTCTATACCAATACCGGGGTCAAAGCATCAATGATCTGGCTTTCTTTGACCTTCCTGGCCTATAATGCCTCAATATATTCCTGGCGGGATTGGCAGGCCAATTCAACCTCTTTTTAATGAAATATGGGGAAATGGTTCGGCTGATACCGGCAGGTATAAGAGTATAGGAATTAATAATTGAGTTGAAAGTGAAAGCCCTATCTATTGCCCATCTTATTCTTCTGGCAGTTCTTCTGAGCCTTGCGGCTTTTGCAGCTGGCTTTCCGGCACAGGATGCTGTGCAGAAGAACAAGGCCAGCATCTGGTTTGAGAAAGAGTATACCAGCTATTTCAACTCCAACCAGGATGATGGCCGCCCTCCGGTCATCATGGGTGTGAGCGTCAGCCCTTCATCTTTGAAGACTGGATCGCCCCGAGCAGAGATCAATGCCTATGTCCATGATGAGAGCGGAATTGAGACCGTGTATGCCGAAGTTGGCAGTCGCATGAACCTCATGCTGGACCTGGATAGAGATGGGAGGTTCACTGGTTATTGCGGCTCCAATCTGCCTCCCGCACACTATAAGGTGACCATAGTGGCAGTGGACAGATCCGGCAATGCCGCCAAGGATGAATCGAGGGCTCTTACCATCAGGGATCCCAATGATCTCAATGGCAATGGCATTGAGGACAGCCTGGAAGAGCAGGGGGTAGGGGAGCAAAGGGTTATAGTCCTTCACGAAAGCAATGCCAGCGGCCTCGAATCCGGATCAAGCCAATTTCGCCTGCTCCCCATATCTGCATTGACCGTCTCCAGAGACAAGCTGGAGAAGATTGCCGGCAGCAAGGGCGTAAAAGCCGTATACAAGGATCAGAAGCTCAGGGTGCTGGCGCAGCCGGGAAAACAGCCCATTAAAAGCTCTCCGGGTCAAATCGATGATCCCAGAAGCTATAAGGGCTATACTGGAAAGGGAGTCAATGTGGCCTTGATCGATACCGGGGCCGACAAGGATCATGAGGCGCTGTCCGGCAGGATTCTGGCCTTCAAGGACTTTGTCAACAACCAGAGCGAGGCTTATGATGACAACGGCCACGGCACCCACTGCGCCAGCCTGATCGGCAGCGGCGGAGGCATGGGAGTGGCCCCGGATGCTGGGCTGGTGGTGATAAAGGTCATGGACCGGGATGGAGCTTGCTATACCTCCGATGCGCTCAAGGCTCTGGAGTGGTGTCTGGAGAATAAGGCTCTCTACAACATTCGGATCATATCCTTTTCCGTAGGCGGTGAAGGTCCTTCCGGGGCCTCATCCCTTCTGGATGAGGCCTGCAACAGGATGGTGCGGGAGGGGCTGGTCATGTGCGTAGCAGCAGGGAACTCCGGGCCGGCAGAGGCTTCCATTGTCGTGCCGGGGGAGGCGGAGAATGTGATCACCGTGGGAGCTATAGACAATTCCGGCGCCATATTCGAGCTGTCCTCCCGCGGTCCTGCGGCTAGCGGCGAGATCAAGCCCGATCTGGTCGCAATGGGTGTGGATGTTGTCTCCGCGTTGGCCGGCTCCAAGAGCGATCAAAGCTCGGTGAGCGGCACATCCATGGCCGTTCCCCTGGTATCTGGTGGAGCGGCCATACTGCTGGAGGCGGACAGCAGCCTGTCGCCCCCCGATGTAAAGAGGATTCTGCTCAAGACATCCGACGACCTGGGGCCCTCGGGGCGGGACAACATTTTCGGATATGGGGCTCTCAATCTCACTGCAGGCCTGAAAAGCCTTAACAGAGATCGATCTACTCTCTCTTCCCCTGCTCTGGGAGATGTCGAGTTGAACCTTGAGGATGCGGTGGTGGGCGAGCCAGTCATGATCGAAGCGGAGGGCAAGGGTGAGGTCAGGGCAATAAATGCCAATATCATCGGTCCGGACAGAAACATGGAGATACCCATGGACGACTTCGACGGCAATGGAATATTCTCCGCCCGCTGGGAGACCAGCTTCTGGACGGCGGGCGAATACCAGATAAAGGTAGATCTTCTAGGAGCTTTTGGAGAGCTGGACCACAAGTCCGTCCCTTTCCGGCTGCTGGACAAGGGGTGAGGCTGGTTTGCCTGCAGATGGCCACTTTCCCTGGCAGGAGATATCCCGCCTGGGCAAAAAGCTGATCCAGGCTGGCCTTACCAGCTCCAGATTTGGAAATATCAGCCTGTTAGATGGAGATAAGATACTTATTACCTGCACCGGCAGCATGCTGGATGAGCTGGATGAAGATGGCGTGGTGAAAGTAGATTTGAGAGGCTCCTGTCCGGAGGATGCCATAGCCAGCAGCGAGATCTGCGTCCACCGAGCGGTCTACCAATGTACATCCCATCAAGCTATCGTTCATACTCATTCCCCTTATGCCGTTGCGGCGTCTCTTCTGGAAGCTAGGGAGGTCTTGCCTCTGGACAGCGAGGGCAGGATTTTCCTGGGTCCCATGCCTATTGTGCTTGGCGGCATGGGAAGCAATGCTCTGGCAGCAGCAGTATCTTTCGCTCTGAGGGATCATAAAGCCTGCATTGCTCGCGGCCATGGGGTCTTTGCCGCCGGAGGGAGTTTAAGAGAGGCTTATGCTGCAGCGGCTATGGCGGAGCATAGCGCTCAGATAGGATATCTGGTGAGATCCTGCTCCAGCGGGGCCAAAAGGAAGGATCAATCCGGATAATGCAATTATCCGTCCCAGCCCTCCGGCAGGAATGGGGGGAAAAATTTATATCTTCACCATATCTTCTCTGAATAGAGCGGGTAATCCTAGTTTTTGAAATCCACACTGAACCCCCACTCTCCTACCCGCTCACTTAAAAAATTAATCAAATATGCTCTGCAATGGAGCATGGCCGTTCTCCCTTTCCGCTGTCAAAAGATCTATTAATGCTCAGGGCTGAAGATGCTCCATGAGTTCTTCTCTGGAGATCGGAAGAATCATGGGCATACCTGTGCGCATGCACTGGACCATAATCTTTATCATCCTTTTTATAGCTTGGAGCTTTGCCAACACCCATCAGGCGACGGGCAGCATCATCTATGGCTTCGGCACCATCGAGCCGGCCGAGGTGAGGTGGCTCTTCTCTCTCCTTTTAGCTCTGATCCTCTTTGCCTGCGTTGCCCTGCACGAGCTGGGCCATTCGTATATTGCTCTCAAGCATGGCATAGGCATCAAGAGCATAACTCTCTATTTCTTCGGGGGGGTGGCAGCCATGGAGGATATTCCCAGAAATCCGGGCCTGGAGTTGAAGATGGCCTTTGCCGGGCCTGCCGTAAGCGGCATATTGGGCCTCGCATTCTGGCTGGCAGGAACACAGATCAGCTCTTATCTGGGCCTCAGCCATCCTCTGAGCATAATCTTCACCAACCTGGGGCTGATGAATTTCGTTCTCATGGCCTTCAATCTCCTGCCCGCCTTTCCCATGGACGGCGGACGGCTTCTCCGGGCCTGGTTTGCATTTGGCATGCCCTATGTCAAAGCCACCAGGAGGGCTTCGGATATAGGAAAGATATTCGCGACGCTGATGTTTCTGCTGGGGCTGGCCACCCTCAATTTCATGCTCCTCTTTGTGGCCTTCTTCGTCTATGTGGGAGCCAGTGAGGAGGAGAAGGCAACGGAGATCAGCATCAGCCTGGAGGGCATAATGGTGCAAGACATCATGTCCACCCGGGTAGAGAGCGTCTCGCCAGATATGACTCTGGAGGAGCTGAAGGAGCTGATGTTCCGGGACAAGCACCGGGGCTATCCGGTGATGGAGGGAGAGAAGTTGCAGGGAATAGTCACCATCGCCGATCTGCAGAAGGTTGCTCCCGAGAGACGGGCCGGGACCCGGGTCGGTGAGGTGATGGCAAGAGAGTTATATCTGATAGGGCCCGAGGATGAGGCGGCTACAGCCATGAAGACCATGAACGAACTGCAGATCCGCCGTCTACCGGTGATGGATGGTGGACAGCTGGTGGGCATTCTCTCCCGAGAGGACCTGGTGAGAGCCATTGAGCTATGCCGGGAGCGGGTGCATTAAGAGGTAATCGATTTGGAGAACACAACGGCAACGGTCAGAGAGGAGGCCACGCCTGCGGTAGAGCTTATCCAGCCGGCGGAGCAGCCGGGCGCCGAGTCCCATGAGATCGTCATCGTAGGCACAGCCCATGTCTCGGAGAAAAGCGTGCAGGAGGTAGTGGGCAGGATTGAGGAGCTGCGACCGGATATAGTAGCAGTGGAACTATGTCCGGCACGCTACCGGGCCATCACCGGCCAGGAGGATGAGAGGGAGATCAAGATCAGTGAGCTTCTAAGTGGTGGCAAGCTCTATCTTCTCCTGGTACAGTGGTTTTTAGCCTACATCCAGCGAAAGATGGGCGAGGAGATGGGGGTCAAGCCCGGCTCAGAGATGCTGGCGGCAATTGAGGCGGCCAAAAAGGTGGGAGCCAGGGTGGCTCTGGTGGACAGGGATATCAGCATCACCATTCAGCGCTTCTGGTCGGCCATGAGCTTTCTGGACAAGTTCAGGCTGGTCTGGTCTCTGCTTCCCGCCGCTTTTGGCCGGGGTGAGGAGGAGATCGATATAGATAGCATCACCCAGGCGGACATCGTCAGCCAGATGATATCCGAATTTCGCAAGATCTCCCCAGGAGCGGCGAACGTGCTGGTGGACGAGCGCGATGCCTTCCTGGCCCGCAATCTGTTTTTGCTCTCCAAGCAGGGCCGGGTCCTGGCGGTGGTGGGTGCGGGACATCGCGAGGGCATAACCAGGCACCTCGAGCATCCGGAAAAGATCCCGGCGATGCAGGAACTAAATGAGAAGCCCGGCAGAAAGATCACCCTGGTCAAGGTATTGGGTGTGGTCTTCAGCCTGCTCATACTGGCCACAGTCGCCTTAGTTCTTATCACCGCCCAGTCCAGCCAGAGTATGCTGGAAGCGCTTTTGATCTGGTTTGTATTCACGGGGGGGCTTTCTGCTCTGGGAGTGCTCCTGGCCAGAGGCCATCCGCTTTCTGCGCTGACTGCGCTGATGGTGGCCTGGATGACCACCCTCAATCCCTTCGTGGCCGCGGGCTGGTTTGCGGGGATGGTGGAGGCCTGGAAGATCAAGCCCACGGTCACAGATCTCAAGAGTCTGGCCTCGGCGGACAGCTTCTCTCAGATGCTGGAAAACCGCCTCTTCAAGGTCATCTGGGTGGCGGCTCTCTCCAATCTGGGCGCCATGGCCGGGACGTTTGCGGGCATCTATCTCATATGGAAGACCATGGGATTGGACATCGAGGCACTGCTCCACGAGATAATGGCCATAATCTTCTAGCTCTGCTATCTCTGGCCCTCAAAGGTCTTTTGCAGCAGCAGGGAGAGGAGGACAAAGAGAATAACTCCCAGAGCCAGGCTCCTGATCAAACCCATTCTTTCCGTGCCCAGCATCACCACAAAAACATAGCAGATCCAGGGCGGGGTGAAGAGAAGAAGGCCTTTGGCGTACTCCTGCACCGTCTGGCTTCCTCCCTCCGCGGATATGACCAGAAAGCTGAAGATGGTCAGCAAAGGCAGGGTGGTTATAAAGGCGGAGAGAATGCCTCTGCCCTGGCTGGCAAAATAGGCGGTAAGAGCGGTCACACTGCCGCCCAAAAGAAAGTAGATTGCCAGGCGCAGCCCAAAGCTCTCCAGATACGACTGCCATGCCGGTAGCATTTTTTAAACCTGCTGATGTAAGAAGGGATGGCACGAGATGCGAAAGGGAGTAGCAATGAAGGGGGTAATAAACGTCACCTCGCGCCGCATGATTCTGCATTATACTATCATAATGCAGCTATCACTATTACGTATCTTCTCCTTTATTAAGCTTTAGGTTAGAAAACCGCATTTAACATTTTATAAAAGATAATAAAATTAAGATTTTCTTATAGCCTCTTCCACATCTTCCATATTTGCATCGGTTTTGATGCCCAGTCCATAAAAATGGGTACGTGAAGCCTGAAATCCCCGAGATTTCAACCGCTCTAGGATTGGATCGATCCTGCCCGGGGTCAGCGATAGTCGCTCGCAGATATTATGATGATCGTAGTACATGGCAGCGTCTATCTCTTCAGCGCATGTGGTAAGGATCTTCTTTGCCCGGCGGCTGAGATTGGATGTGCTCAGGGCTTTGTTGATCGCCGGACCATCCTGGACTCGCCCCAGCCATAACGGTCCAGCCAGGCCCGTCTTGCCGGAGCAGTGGCGGCATAAGCCTGCCGCGCCCGGCTCATTGAGGAGAGTAAAGCTGCCGCACCCAAAGCAATGTTCGACGTATCCCATTTTTTCCAGGCATCTGTCCGCCTCCTTTGCTCCTTTGTCCACCCGGAGATATACCCGCACATAATGATCTGTGACATGGGTGAGCAGCGGCTGCATGCTCTTGTCCAGGCGGGCCAGCTCTCTCGCCGCCAGGCCCAGAAGAATGCGCGCCCCCATCTCCCGGTGATAGGGAGTCCGAAGCGGTTTGGCCAGATATTTTCTGATGCCGCTCATGAGGTGAGCCCCGCAGAGAGGGGCGGTGTCGGTGGCGGTGACGAAAAGGTACTCCTGAGCGGACCGGCTGGCGGCGGAGAGATATGATGAGGGCGAGCCGAAGGGGTCCAGATCAACCGCCTGGAAGTGCCTCTGATGCAGCAGAACATTGGCATTGCCGCAGGTGACTGTGGCGGAGATGGAGTTTCTAGCCAGGTTCTTTTCCATCAGCCGGAAGGCCTCTGGGCTGATATCATTGAGGCTCAGCTCCTTTACCTCCGCCTCTTTGGCCACCCGCATGCCCCGGATGCCGCTGGCGGCCAGGGCATCCAGATATTGGGATATTCCCAGGCTTCTGGTCATGGCCACATTGATATCTCTGTTCAGAGCCATCCTGGGATTGTAGAAGGCCCCTTCCGTCTCGAAGGTTACAGTGCCCTCTGTTATCAGCTTCATATCTGTCTAAAGCCCGAAAGAGAATTTAATTCTTGCCGCAGGGATAGCTCCTGCCATATCAGAATAGTCGGCCAAATGGAATGACGCCATAAATGCGGTGGCCTAAAGCTTGATCTCCTTCTGGAAGGGCGGCGCACTGGGATCAAAGCTGTCATGAAGGGAGGAGTCAGACCATTTGGGAGGCGAGCTGGGGGCCTGGCGGGATATAACCACCACGCCATTGGTTACGGCAGTGGTGGGGATGCTTTCCACGGCAGGAGGGAACAGGGCATATCTGGCCACTTCCTCTCTTGCTGCCGAATAGCTGCTCGCGTTTCCCTGGAAAGGACGAACCAGGGGCATGCGGTCAAAGGACCGGGACTCGGGACCGGGAAGGGAGTAGGGCTCCTCGCCTATGCCGTCTCCGTTTTCATCCCTGCCTCTATAGTCGCTGTAGTAGTTTCCCCTGCTGGTATTCCAGATATTGAGGCTGAGGTTCTCATAGGCGTTGATCTCATTTCTGTAGAAGTTGTTGCCGAAGATGAGATTGTTTCTGTTCTCATTGAGCCTTATGCCGTGCCTATTGTCGGAGGCGTTATTGCCGTAGACCGCATTGTACTGGCAGCCCCGGGAGAGCTCCAGGCCGTTGAAATTGCCCATGGCTTTATTCCCGGCCAAGAGATTGTAGCTGCTGTTCTCCTGCAGGCTGATGCCTATGCCAAATCCGGTTACAACGTCGCTATAGCTGTTGTCCTGGGCCAGGTTGTCTGTGATATTATTGTAGTTGGAGCTGTCTGTCACCAGGATGCCGTATTGGTTCTGGTCCGCGGTGTTTGCCGAAACCTGGCAATGGGAGCTATTCCAGAGGGAGAGGCCGAAGGTGTTCTGGGAGATGCGGTTATTGGATAGGACTGCATCCTCCGATTCCTTGAGCAGGATGCCCCCGTTGCTGTTGCCCACAATGCTATTATCGGCAATCTCTATACCAAAAGAGCCTTCCACACTCAGGCCGTATTTCCGGCAGCCGGCCAGCCGGCAGCCAGATACCAGGATCTCCCTGCTCTGCAGAATGGAGGCGCCAATATCGCAGCCCTCCAGGCTGGAGTTTTGCAGCGCCAGCCCCCTTACATTTTCTGCCCAGATGCCCACCTGAGCCCCGAAGATGCTACAGTTCTTGACAGCAACGTCATTGCCCATGACCACTATGGCCGAGTTGGGATCATCCAGGCCGGCATTGGCGGCAGCGGCAGGATTTTGCAAATAATAATTGAACTTGGCAGTGGTATCCTTTGCCACCCCCCGGATGGCAAATCCGGATACCGTCACTCCATCGCTCAGCACCTTGATAGCTGGCTTTTGCATAGCTGCGGAGACTGTAGGACTGTCCTGCCCCTCTATGGTCAGGGGCCGGTCCACCACAAAGCTATCGACCTCTCCTGATTTAACCAGCACCAAATCCCCCGGCTCCGCCGAGTCTATGGCGTTCTGCACATCTCTGCCAGCCTGGATGATATCGGCAGCGGCGGGCAGGCTGCTATAGAAAAGCAATAAAACAAGCAAGGCAAGGAGGCTGCAGTGGACCCTGTATCTTTGTCTCAAAGCCATCTTCATCTCTTCAGTGCCTAAAGTGGCGCATGCCGGTGAAGACCATGGCCATGCCGTGCTCATTGGCGGCATCAATCACCTCTGCATCCAGCACCGATCCGCCGGGATGAATCACTGCGCTGGCTCCGGCCAGAAAGGTCTGGTCCAGGCCGTCCCGGAAGGGAAAGAATGAGTCCGTGGCCGCCACTGTCCCCCGGGTGGATAGGCCGTGCTCCTCCGCCTTCTCTGCCCCGAAGCGGGCCGAGTCCACCCGGCTCACCTGGCCGGACCCGATGCCTATGGTCTGGCAGTCGGTAGTGTAAACAAGGGCATTGGACTTGACGTACTTGGAGACCTTCCAGGCAAATCGTAAAGCTTTGGCCTCGCTTTCCGTGGGCGGCCTTTCTGTCACCACCCTCCATTCCTTTATGTCCCCTCTATCGTAATCCTGGAGCATCATGCCCCCGAAGATGTTCTTCTGATAGAATCCCCGGTAGAGTTCATCCTGGCGAGATAGCAGGTCCCCTATGTCCAGGATTCTGCGGTTGGGCTTTTTCTCCGTGAGCATCCTCAGCGCTTCTGGATCGTATCCTGGCGCCAGCAGCACCTCCACGAAGCTCTCGCCTATAGCTCGGGCTGTGTCCGCGTCCACCGGCCGGTTGAAACCGATCACCCCGCCGAATGCCGACTTGGGATCGGTGGCAAAGGAGAGCTTATAGGCCTGGGCCAGGCTGGGGGCATAGGCCACCCCACAGGGATTAGCATGCTTGACTATGACCGAAAGGGGCTGGTCCACGGCAATGCCATCGTACTCCGAGAGATCAATGAGCATCTCCAGAACGGTCTCGGCATCGACCATGTTGTTGTAGGACATCTCCTTGCCGTTGAGCTTTTTGGCCATCTGCAGGCCCAGGGTCCCAGGCTTCACATAGAGGGCCGCCTTCTGGTGCCAGTTCTCCCCATAGCGCAGCTCCTGCATCTTCTCGTAGGCTGCGGCGGCATAGAGGGGCATGCCTTCCATTCCGGCCTGGAGGGCCTCCAGCCGGCGGGCGTCGCTCTGCAGGCATCGAAATAGGGCATATGCCTTTAGGCGGTCTCTGGTGGCCTGGCTGAGGCCGCCGGTCTCGGCTATCTCCTCCAGGACGGGGCAAGCATCGGAGTCCTTGATCGAGATTGCAGCTCCGCCTGCCAGTGCCTGGCGGATTAGAAGAGAGCCTTTTGTATCTTCCTCATATCCGGGAGGGCAGATCAAAAGAGAATCGCTGCAACTCCCCTGGCCGAGACGGTCGCTGATCTGCAGGCCAAGCTGCTTTAGGCTCTCAAGAACAGATCCAGCAACTGTGGCTGGATCGGCGAGGATGACCTGCTTGATCTTCATCGAACCTCTCTCCTTTCGATGCGCAGGCTATTTTAAGCTTATGCCAAAAAGAATGCACCTGGCAATGGCAGCTAAAGCCAAAAAAACGACATTAAGCGCCGAGGGTGGGATTCGAACCCACGATCCCCGGAGGGGAACAGGTTTAGCAAACCTGCGCCTTACCAGGCTAGGCAACCTCGACTTGCCTCATAAACTTGCCCTTTGGGCTATTTATAATCTGCGTTTGTTGCTTTCTGCCGGGAGTGGGCCTGGGGCAGGGCAAAGAAGCTGGAATCTCATTTCACACAGGCCAGGAGGTCCTTGCTGGTGATTATGCCCACCAGAGCACCCTCCTTCAATACCGGCAGCCTTCGGATGTTGTGCTCCCGCATCAGCCTGGCCGCCTCTGCGGTGGATGCGTCCAGATCGATGCTGACCAGAGGGCCAGCAGTCATGATCTCGCTGACAGTCACCTGGGCCGGATCCCGGCCTTCCGCAAAGACCTTCAGAAATATCTGGCTGGTGGTAACAATGCCCAGGCATTCCTTGAGCAGGCAGTCCCTGGCAACCAGCACAGACCCTTTTCTCTCCCCGGCCATCCTCTTGACCGCCGTCAGCACCGAATCCTCCGGGCGCACCGTGGCAATGGGATAGCTCATCAGATCACGAACTCTCATGAA
>JAGOLL010000020.1 GCA_017994055.1 Methanothrix sp. | reverse complement strand
TTAAATATTAAATGGCAATGTTGGGAGAGGATTTAGTGATGTTCAAGGCGGTTATCAATGCGGAAACTCTGCGCGATGCAATAGATTCTGTCTCTTCTCTGGTGGATGAGGTCAAGTTCTCCATATCCGAGGGCGGCCTGGAGCTCAAAGCGGTGGATCCTGCCAATGTGGCCATGGTCTCCCTGAAGATAGGCAATGAGGCCTTTGAATACTTCAAAGCCACAGCCTGCGAGATAGGCATAGACCTGGTGCGGCTGGGAGATGTCTTAAGCATGGCCGACAAGGGGGAGAATGTGCAGCTGGAGTTGGAAGAAGAGAGCCACAAGCTGAAGATCGGAGTGGGCTCCCTCTCCTACACCCTGAGTTTGATCGATCCCTCTGCCATCCGCAAGGAGCCACGCATACCGGAGTTGGACCTGCCAGCCCATGTCACCCTACCCGGCTCAGAGCTCCGCCGGGCGGTCAAGGCAGCGGAGAAGGTCAGCGATCATGTCATACTGGGCGTCTCCGATGAGGGCTTCTATATGGAGGCCAAGGGGGATATCGATTCCCTCAAGCTCAAGATCCCCAGCACCGAGCTGTTGGGCATGAAGCCGGGGGAGGCCAGAAGCCTGTTCTCATTGGACTATCTGGAGGACATGTCCAAGTCCATAAGCAAGGCCGGAGAGGTTACTTTGGAGATGGGCATAGACTATCCCCTGCGGGTGCACTTCAAGCTCGGCCAGTCGGTGGAGATCAATTATCTCCTGGCTCCCAGAATCGAGCAGGAATGAGGATCTCCGATTACCCTTTTACTGAAGACGCGGCAGGAGCGGTGAGGGAGGCGGGATACTCTTTAGAAAGCCTTCTCACCAGGGCATCTTTTAAGGCAGTTCGCAGCCGGGCCATGCAGCGGGTGGGGGGAGCACTCTCGGGCAGCATATCCGAGAGCTCTCCCCAGAGCCAGGCGGAGAGCCTATCTGAGCTTCTCTCCTACCCTTTAGCCAGGGTCATGGTCTCCTGTCTGGGCGACGAGATACTGCTGCGCCGCTATGCACTGGCCGAGGCCAAGCTGGCCTTCCGTCGCATGCAGAGCGAGAAGAACTCCCTGGCGGCCCTGGCCGAGGATCTGGGACTGCATCCCCTGGGGCGGGGACCCTATAAAATCCATTTCTCCGAGTACATCCGGGCGGCGCACGGCATGAAGAGCCCCAAGTGGAAGCTGACAAACCGCGATCTCTCCCAGGGCTATCTCACGGTGACCGAGGAGGAGCTGAAGAGGCTGATGGAGGAGGCGGCCCGGGTGAGGGTCCTCAAGGGTCTGCCCCTTGTCGTTGATGAGCGGATCTGCGCCGCTCTGGAAGAATATTTGCAGCCCCTGCGAGAGCAGCTCGAGGCTCTGAAGGCCAGGGAGAGGGTGGACCTGGGAGCGGTGGAGGAGGGGGCTTTTCCACCCTGCATCAAGAGAATGCTCGCTGATGTGGCCCGAGGGATTAATCTGGCCCACAGCGCCCGATTTGCATTGGTCAGCTTTCTCTTGCAGATAAATATGACTGTTGATGAGGTGACATCTCTCTTCAACACAAGCCCGGACTTTGACCCGGAGAGAACCCGCTATCAGGTGGAGCATATCGCCGGTGCCTCGGGAACCCGCTACAAGCCACCAGCCTGCGCCACCATGGCCACCTACGGCAACTGTCCCGGGGAGGATGAGCTGTGCCGGCGGATCCGCCATCCCCTCAGCTATTACCGGCGGCGTCTGGGGACCTTCAGGCCTCTTTCTCAGAAAGCGACTGGAGCAGGGACATAATACGACTGTCCTCGGACCTATCGCTTCTGGCTAAGAGAACGATTCTATCCATTGCAAGAAACCTAAATCCCAGGCCTGCTTCCGCTGCCGCTTCCTTCTCGGCGTATCCCGCATCGGCCCGCCCGGAGGCCACTGCCGCGGCCACGGCGCGGTGCGTCTTTGCCGATCGCACAAAGCGGGGGCTGGCGATGCCGCGCTCCTGCAGTGCGGCTTCAAATGCAGATTTTAAAGAGCTGTCCCGCTGCCAGCCTACCAGCGGTCGGTCGGCCAAATGGGAAAGAGCCTCTCGCTCCCGGAAGAGCAGGCTCATCTCCCTCTCGGCGCTCCAGATGATCTCTGTTCCCTGCCAGGGCCGGTCCAGGCCCCAGACACAGGCCAGGTCTGCCACCCCCTCCTCCAGGTAGATCCTGGCCTGGATGGGGCCGGCGTAAAGCAGCCTCAGGCATCCGGGCCGGATCTCGGCCTGCTTCTCCAGGAGGACGGAGTTCTCGCCGGCGACAAGCAGTGTGTCGGAATCGATCTCTCTTTCTGCAAATAGCTCCACGGAGACCGGAGTTCCCTCTTCCAAAAATTCCACGCCGGCGGGGATGTCTATGATCCCGTCCGCCCCGGCCAGGGTGGTAATGGAGCCGCTTCCCTTGTCCACAGGGTAGACTAAATCCCCAGACAGGCCCACGGCCAGCATCTGGCGGCGGCCTTCCGTTCTCACCGGTCCGGCCAGCCGGCCTGGGGCGCTCTTGCCCCGGTTCCTTCTGCCCAGAGCGGCCCGGATGGCGGGGGCGGCCAGGCAGGAGAAGACGGTTAAAGCACTTGTGGGGTAGCCGGGCAGGCCCAGGCAGGGCTTGCCCTCGATCAGGCCGAAGATGGTGGGCTTGCCCGGCTTGAGGTTGACACCGTGGAAGATCAGCTCTCCCATCTCCTCCATAACCCGATAGATCATATCCCCCGCTCCGGCGGAGGTGCTGCCGCTGACCAAAATCAGGTCGCACTCCACGGTCATCTTATGCAGAGCCCCTGCCATAGCCTGCATCTCATCGGGCAGGATGCCGTAGGGCAGGGCCCTGGCCCCGCAGTCGGCCACGGCGGCGGCGATGGTGTAGGTGTTGATGTCGTATATCTGTCCAGCCGCCAGGTTCTCTCCCGGCGGGGCCAGCTCGTCTCCGGTGGAGGCCACGCCTACCTTAAGCATCCGGACCGTCACCTCCTGGCAGCCCAGGGCGGCCAGAACCCCTATCTCCCGGGGCTGGAGCAGTGTGCCGGGATAGAGTAGAGTCTCGCCGAAGGAGATGTCGCTTCCCGCCGCCTGGATGTTCTCGCTGGCATAGACCGGGCGGCGCACCTGGACTATGTCCCCCTGGGCCTGGGAGTGCTCGATCATGACCACGGCATCGGCTCCGGGCGGGATCATGGAGCCGGTGGAGACCTCTGCTGCCTCTCCGCTGGAGATCTCAACCTCGGGCAGGCGGCCCATGGACACCCGACCGACCAGGCTGAGGGAGACCGGCCGGTCCTCCCTGGCATCTATGGTGTCCTGGGCTATAACGGCAAAGCCGTCCATGGAGGCGCGGGAGAAACCTGGAACGTCTATGGTGGAGACGATCTTCTCTGCGAGGATACAGCCGGCGGCATGGCTGAGGGGGACGGGGGTGGTGCGGGCGGCGGGAGGGTGCTGGAGGACTATGGATCTGGCTTCATCGAGGTGAATGAGGCTGTGGAACTCCTTGGGCATGACAGGAAGATGGGCGGGGGGCTATAAAAGCCCTGAGACAGATGTGAAAGTTTGCATCGCAGGCTCGAATATTTGAGCATCTGCTTTCTCAAGTGAAGCTGGCGCCGAAGCCAAACAAATAACTTTAAATCGCAGTCTCTAATGCCTCTGGCCGCATCAGGTCTCTTGATTTGACAAAGGAGTTAAAATATGGAATCTCGATTGAACATCATCACTTTAGGGGTTCGAGGTCTGGACGAAGCTATTCGATTCTATCGAGATGGTCTTGGATGGCCAATGTCCAGTATGGCAGAAGACTGCGATATTTATATAAAACCCCTAGACTGGCTCACAGTGTCTGTTTCTTTTGAGGTAGTCGGGGATTACAGGTAGCTCATCATATGCAAAGAAGCAAACCGATGTGGATACCCGCACTCCTAGAAAAAGCTATGCCCCCTTAGGGGGGCATGATGAGATTCATTTCAGGATCGGCCTTTCTTCATGGATCTGGTCACAAATCGCTGTCGCATCTTGGGGACAAATGATGGCACTGAGGCAATGAAGGTCCCCTCCTTTGCTTGATCCACAGTTGGCACTTTTACACACCGCATCCAGAAGTTGCCCTTATCATCCGTCATTATTCCGTGGATCTCCCTCTCGAATCCTGGGAATTTGCGGTTAAACTCCTCCAGGGCTTTCAGGAACTGGACTTGCGGGTTATCCTCCTCCAGGACCTCGCCGGGCATCAGTATGGGTATCCCCGGTGGGTAAGGCACGAGCATATGGCCTGCTATCCACTGCCCATGCTCCATCTGAGAAATACTGATTTTATCTGTCTGGTAGCGGATCAGCTTCTGGAAGGTCTCTGCTGAGGAGTATTTGGCCTTGGGTATCTCGTCGCAGGCTCTGTAGAGGAGTCCTGGAAGAGTGCTATCTGGACGGTCTGGAATATTCGGCTGCTGCATGAAATTGTGCATATCATCGCATAGCTCCTTCAGGCTCATCAGAGGCTGGCCATCTTTATCCCTGCCATATTTTTCAGGGTAATTTTCGGCGAGCTCCGGCAGCACCTCGGCAACGCTTGCGCCGCCATCATAAAGGCGCTTGAACTCCAGCAGGGCCTCCAACAGAGTGCCCCACTTGCCCTTGCAGGTACCCACAGAGAAGAGCACAAGAACTGTGTAGTCGCCTGTTCTGGCAATCTCTATGCGTCGGGAGTCCAGGAAGCGGGTGAGTATGGTGCCTGGTATGCCGGGGTCCGTTCTATTGCCCTTAGAATCCATGCCCGGACAGAGTATAGTTACCTTTGTCGGGTCAAGCATGCAATAATTAGGGTCAAGGTCCCTCTCCTTGAAGCCGTGCCAGGCATCTCCGGGATTTAGCATCCAGCATGAGGTCTCACTGGCTAGAAGCTCCTCCGGGGCATTGACGAAGTCGTAATGCTTGTAGGGATGATGCCTAGAATCAGTGACCTTCTCAGGTTGGTAGCAACCAAAGAACCATCTGTCCTTCTCGTCGCTGGCCATGATGCGCTTGGATACCGAGACGATGGCCTTTCTCAGGCCTATGGCCTCCATGATGGTTTCATTCATCATAGTCTTCCCTGCCGGCTCATCCATCATGGATGTAGCCACGTCTATGGAGGCAATCATAGGATAGAAGGGGGAGGTGGTGCCGTGCATCATGAAGGCTTCATTGAATTGATCGTGCTCGAGCTTGGCTTTTTCATTTTTCTCATTGACCCTGACATGGATCATAGAGGCCATGGAAAAAGCAGGAAGCATCTTGTGTGTTGACTGCACTGCAAATAGAGTCGGTGTATTCTCATCTGGCTTGCCTTTCAGACCCATGGCATAGCGCCCCTTATAGATAGGGTGGAACCTGGCATAGGCATACCAGGCTTCGTCGAAATGGACCCTGGGAACGCTTTTGGAGAGACTCTTAACCACAGCATCCACATCATAGCAGAAGCCGTCATAGGTGCAATTGGTCACAACCGCATATGTTGGCTCGATCGAGACCGCATCATGTTTTAGTTCGCTATCATTGATCAACTGCCGGATATGGTCTGGCTCGAAATATCTGAGCGGGATGAGACCTATCATGCCGTAGCTGTTGCGAGTGGGCTTAAGATATACTGCCCTGGCCCTGCTGAGGGTTAAGCCGTGGTTGAGTGACTTGTGGCAGTTGCGGTCCGCCACAACCATCTCCTCTGCCCCTATAGCGCCCTGGCAGACTATCCTATTGGAGGCCGACGACCCACTCAAGACGTAGAACGTCCACTGGGCGCCGAAGATGCGGGCGGCATTGCACTCTGACTCGTTGGGGAGGCCTATGTGCTCCAGCCAGTCGCCCATCTGGGATGTGGAGATGCCTATATCGGCACGCATTATGTTCTCACCGAAGAATCTGTGGAACTCCATCCCTACAGGATGTTTGAGATATGCCACGCCGCCCATATGTCCGGGAGCATCCCAGCTGTAAGCGGCATCCTCGGTAAACTCCTTGAGACCAGCGAAGTATGGGGGCAGGAGTTCATCATAGTAACGCCTGGTGGCAAAGTCAACCCTACCGGCTATGAAGTCCGACGTGTCTTGGACCAGATAGATATACTCATGCACCTCCCTGATAACCTTTAGAGGTATATTCGATAGACAAGTCTTATCGGCAATGAGGAATATGGGGAGCTTTCTGTCCATCGCCCTGATGCTAAAGATAATCTCTTCCGCGGCCCGCTTTGCCTCTCCTGCAGGCTGCTGACCATCTGTAGAATACTGACTGAAGCATCCTGGCAGTTCCCAATCCAGTATGACGCATCCAAAGCCGTGATAGGTGCTGACCATACTCAGGCCGTCTTCCAAAGTGCTAGCCTGGATAGTCTGATATCCAAGGCCTATGAGTGCCTCATTAAGACGATCCATGGCTAGAAGAGCAGCCGAATCAGTGTCTTTGCCTCTGCTGGAGATCACCAGAATTGATAGCTTATGCGACATGATCCACCTCACTGCCTCTCAAGATAGTCATCTTCAGATCTCATCTTACCTAGCTCTTTCCGACAGGTCTGGTACTTTCTTATGTATTCCAGCTCGGCGCCAGGCTTGGTCGTCTCAGTCTTTTCGACATAGAGGACGCACCCGGTCTCCTGGAGCTCCTTATACTGGTAGATCCTGGGACCGTACTGATATCCCACCTTGCCCAGCCATTCAGCCGGGTATCCCTTCCTGGTGCTCTCAACCTCCCCGTTGATCACCTCATTGACCTGTCCATTGCAATATTTAATTATGAGGCGGTCGGATAACCTCCACCAGTCGCTTATGACCGATAGGGCGTTTCTGCTACAGTATTGGGTCAAGAAGCTGCAACAGGCCTCGGGGCCCTTGGTTTTGTAAAGATGCTCGGCAGTCTTTTCTATCACAGCCTGCCTGGATAACTCCTCATCCTCGATCCTGTGCTGTTCTGCCCTTATATCCTCGATCATTTGGCAGTAGCGCAGGGTTGCCCAGTTGGTCACGAAGTTGAACGCCCACCATCCTGAGCTGCGGGTGAAATCGTTTCTATTTCCGCAGTTGAACTCTACCGGAACCGATTTCGCGCCAGCATAAATGGGCATATAGCAGGTTTCAGAGGGCTGGGCGAATCCCAGCCAGCACACTCCGCCTACGGCGGGTGGGCAAACTTCGCCTTCGGCGGGTGGATGAAGGTAGCTTCTCGCCTGAGCCACATAGCTGTAGGTGCAGTTGAAAACTGATATAGGCCTTGGCCAGGACCCAGGCTTGATCTCACCTGGGTGGAGGAGGTCATGTGCATCGAAGGGACCATCGTCGCGGTAAGGATTGCCGTAAGGTCCTGCAGCCAATCCAGTGGTCAGGTCGAAGACCGTGCCCTCATAGTGGTCCCTGAAGATCTGGAAGGCATCTCTTGTCGTGAGTTTTTCATCAGGTTTTATCGAGAACGGATATTTGTCCCACCAGCTGTTTTGGACATAGGGGCTGAAGTTTTGGGAGGGGGCCAGGCGGTTATAGATGCTCCAGATGCGGGCAAGAGAATAGTAGGGATGAGAATATTCTCCCGTGGAGGTGGCAGTCAGCCAGTCGAGCGTGCTCTTTCCATCCCACCATCCCTTTTCTTTCGCTACCTTATGAAGATTTTTAGAACAGAGCATTCCGTGGGGGAGCAACTCTGGCACCCCTCTTATCCTGAAAATGTTCGATGCAACGAAGACATTGCCATCGGGCACCTTTTTGGCCACCCACAGCCCTACACAATCTTCGGTATCACAGCCGCACATCTCCAATACCCAGGCCTCATTGGGATCGGCGAACAGGAGGGTCTCACCTGTTCCATATACCCCATACTGGTCTATCAGGTTTCCCACCAGCTCGACCGCCTCCCTGGCCTGTGTGCACCTCTCCAGAGCTATGTTGGAAAGCTCAGAGCTGTAGAATATGCGCCTGCCGGGCTCGTAGTTGGGCTCGATCTTGGCAAAGTCGGTGCATTCTGAGCAAAGAAGCTGGTGCTCATTCATTATGCCGTAGCTTCCTGTCAGGTAACCGTAGGTGTGAGGCACCTCGTCGATGTATGAGACCACTGCCGGATCGGTCTTATCGATGGTGCCCTCGCCATCCGAGCCAGAATCTGGATCGAACAGAATCGGTCTCTTGGTGCCCTCCGGGTGATCGGCGGCAGGAACATAGACAACTTTGTTTCCATCAGTCACTAACTCATGGCCTACAACACAGGAGCCAAATCCATCGTTTGTATGACCTACTAACATAGATCCATCGGCACTTGCACCGGGAGTCACAATGAATATGGTGCATCCGTGGCCCCTTTTCTTAAAAGGCTGATTCTCTCTAGACATAATGCAAGACGATCTCTCAATTATAGATTAAGTTGTTGATCGAATGTATCAATAAAATAGAGTAACTTTCATCGATAAGTCCAGATACTAATCGTCATCTGAATATGCGGATGCCCTTTGTATTACCTGTCATTTATCGATTCTAAAGGCAATCAAAATTGATATGGTTAGATACTTAGAAAAATAATAAGTTTTAACTGATTATTAAATTAAATGTATTGTTTGCAGGATATACCATAGGCCGGATGCCAGCCCCTTCGTGGAGGAAGGGGCTGCATCGGCGCAAAAGCTCAATTCGATTTCGGGGGCAGGCAGTAAATGTAATATTTGCCATCTATATTCTGCACTCCATGAATATCGTGTTCGAAGCCTTTGAAAGTATCATCCCATGCCTGGAGGGCCCGCAGGTAGCTCAGGTGAGGGCCGTCGTAGGCTCCGATATTCTCGCCTGAGAGAAGAATCGGTATGCCTGGCGGATAGGGGATGATTCCTGTGGCGACAGTTTTGCATCCGATTTTTTTCTCTTTGTCTTCAACGGGCAGAAGCTCAGCCTCGCCATGGACCAGCCGCTGGTAGGAACTGCTGGGGCTTTCATCCTGATGGGGTATATCTGCTGAATAAATATCCTTCTGATGTTTCATCAGACCCAGATTGCACACCTCTTCGAACATCTCATCAGCCAGTTCTTTCAATCCCTTCCCTCTGTAGTGCTTCGGATCATTCTTGACCTTATCCGGCAGCACCTCGGTAAGGGGCGTATTATTATCGTAGTCTTCTTTGAACCTCAAGAGGGCATTGACTAGTGTGCCCCATTTACCCTTGGTGATACCCATGGAGAAGAGGAAGAGGATGGTGAAATCGGTGGTCTTCTCCACCACTATGCCGCGGTTATCCAGGTAGGCGGTGACCAGAGTTGCCGGTATGCCGGTGTTCTCCAGAGATCCATCGAGCTTGACTCCAGGAGTGACTACTGACACCTTGATGGGATCGAGCATGACATAATTATCGTCCTCCAGGTCCTTGAAGCCGTGCCAGCTATCTCCAGGATGCAGCACCCAATACTCCGGATTTTTAGCCAGCACACCGGGATCCATCTCCTCGAAGTTCTTTTCTACTTTCTTTTCCACTGAGTTACCGGCATTCTTGACTATATACTTATCAGCATTCCAGACATCGAAGAACCACTTATCCTTGCCCGGGGGATGCCTGTGGATCTTTTTCATGCTCTGGCGGAAGGCTATAGCCTCATCTATCGACTCTCTGGTCAGGATCTTACCACTGGCGCCTGACATCATCGCAGCCGAGACCTCATTGGAGGCTATTATGGCGTATTGAGGAGAGGTCGATGAGTGCATCATGAAGGATTCGTTAAACCTGTCATGAGGGATTCTATTTGCGCCGTCACGGACATGGATGAATGATGCCTGGGAGAGTGCGGCGAGCAGCTTATGGGTCGAGGTGGTAGTGATGATCGTGGGTCCAGAATTTGGCTTTTGATCATTAAACATACCATAACGCTTCTCATACAGGGGATTGAAGCGGGCATAGCCGTACCAGGCCTCATCGAAGTGGATGCGGTTAACGCTATCGCCCAGGATTTTAAGGACGCGCTCGACGTTATAACAGAGGCCGTCATAGGTGGAGTTGGTGATGACTGCGTGCACGGCCTGTTTATCGGCCAGCTCATCGTTCCTGGCTTTTTCAGATGAGGCTGTGGATGAGGCTGCTTCGGGTACTTTTGACAGGCCGTGGGCGGAGATCGATCTTGATATGGCATCGTACCCTATATTCTTTGGATATATGGGGCCTATCAGTCCTAGGTGGTTGCGGGAAGTCTTCATGTATGTTGGAATGGCTCCGGTCATTATCAAAGCCTGCTCAAGCGACTTGTGGCAGTTTCTGTCCACCAGGACGTTGTCGTTAAGGGTGACGCTGGCCATGAATATGATCCGGTTGGAGGCCGAGGTGCCGTTGGTCACAGTGTAGGAGCGGTCGGCGCCAAAGACGCGGGCGGCATATCTTTCGCTCTCGCCAATCGGGCCGGAGTGGTCGAGGAGGGAGCCCAGCTCCCCCACGGAAATGGACAGGTCTGATCTCAGAAGGTTCTCTCCGAAGTACTTGAAGAAGGCACGGCCAACCGGCGACTTGAGGAAGGCCTTACCGCCTGCATGCCCTGGGGTGTGCCAGGAGTACTCGCAGACCTGGGCGAAGTCCATAAGGGCCTTGGTGAAAGGAGGCTCTATTTCCTCGACGTAGCGGCGCATGGCTGCCATGGCCCGGCCTGCTATGAACGTGGGCGTGTCCTCCATAATCCAGACCAGTTCATCCACCTGGGACATGATCTCTGCATCCATCTGAGAAGCATTGCCGCGGTCTGCCATGAGAAAAACTGGCTGGTGTATGTTCCTTGAGCGTATCAGATCTAGTAGCTCTCTGGCCTTGCCGTGAGTCTCGGGGTCGTCGTCAAGCGACCAGTCCATCAGGATGCATTGGATGGAGGGGTCTGAGAGCACTATCGACTTTCCATCTTCAGATGAACTCGATTTTATCACAGCCACACCGCAACTTTGAAGCTCGTCCACAAGAGCGCGAATTGCACGACCCTCTCCAGTGGGTGATTCTATCTCGTCATCAACAATTAGCGCTTTCATTTCCAGCGCACTGCCATTGTTGTCCATAAAGTTTTACCTCCAGATTAGCTTTTTTTTACGAAAAATTAATTCATATCGCTTCATGCATAAAGAAATAAAATAAATTTGGCTCTAAGCCGGGCCACCAATCAACAGAGTGGGTATGCTATCTCCTCAGGTACAGCATGTCTTCTTTCCACTGTCTTTCCACCTTTATCAAAGAAATTGCATGCATCTCTGATGTCATTGACCAGAAGCTCGGCCATTTCCGCAGTGAAGTTTTCTCTCACCACTATGCGCATTATCTCGGTCTTTTCTGCTTTCTCAGGCAAATTATAAGCAGGGACAATCCATCCCTTCTCCTTCAACTTGTGCGAGAGTTCCAATAGTGAATATTTAGCTGAATATGTAGCGCTCGTTGCATGCTTAAAAGCAACGATTGGAAGCCTCTCTCCCCCGTTTAGAATAGCAAAACGATTCGATTTTTCGGAGTCATTTGCACACAAATCTTCGAGTTGTTGTGCAAGGCCCTTAGCCACATTCAAGACATTCTGCATAATTCTGGTATATCCATCCTTACCAAAGCGCAATATATTATAATACTGCGCCACAACCATCGCAGTCCCCCTGGAAAAGTTCAAGGTAAAGGTATCTTCAAACTCGCCAAGGTAGTTTACCCTGAAGATCAGATCCTTGGGCAGATCTGTTGCATCTCTGAAGATCAGCCACCCGAGCCCTGCATAAGTCAATCCATACTTATGTCCTGAAACATTAATGGATTTCACCCTCTCCAGCCTGAAATCCCAATCAAAGCCAGGTTCAGTGAAAGGCAGGATAAAACCGCCGCTTGCGGCATCGACGTGAATCGGTATATCCCAGCCTTTATTTTCCTTAATTTCTATAAGCAAGTCATTGATATCCTCTATGGGATCTATCGCCCCTGTGAAGGTCGTCCCCACTATACAACCCACACAGATGGTATTCTTATCTATTGCTTTCTCCACGTCCTCGACATTAATGCTCAGTGTATTCTGATCGATGGGCACTTTTCTGGGCTCGACGTCGAAATACTTGGCGAATTTGTCCCAGCACACGTGTGCATCGGTTCCAAAAACTATATTGGGCTTGTCAGTGCCTCGACCGGAATTTTTCCATGTCCACTTGTGAGCCAGGAGGCCAAGCATTATGGCCTCAGAGGAACCAACCGTCGAAGTTCCTACGAAATCGGCATCACCGCCATGGAAGAGGCGGCCGAGCATGTTTACGAGCTTCTTATGAATTACCTTATCTGTTTGAGGATATTCGAAAATATCTATGAGGTTTTTATTGATATTTTCCATGACCAGCTTGTCGGCTTCCGGCTCCATCCACGTATGGACGAAACTTGCCAGGTTGAGGAAGGGATTCCCGTCGAGGCTCTGCTCATCGTGGATGAGCTGATAGGCAACCCTCGGATCCATCTCCTTTTCCGGAAACTCGAAATTAGAGATTTTTGTATTATATCTGGCGCTGTATGTGCTGAACTGACTATCCTTTTCGGCCCCTGATTCCCTGTCATTTGATTCTTTCAGATTAACCTTTCTTGAGATCATTTTTTTCCCCCTTAGCGGTTTAGATCGTGGTGGTTCTCGAAACTCCTTGCACAGCTTTCGCTCAATATCGGTTCTCCTGACACTTGTTCTGTTGAGCAAATAGTTCGTAGAACCACTATAAACTCCACATTCACATCGAGGTCATGGGAGCGAGCTATTGAAAACAGCTAGCACCCATAACTCCTTATCGAATAACACTTGGAATTAGATACAACACCCATGACAAATATCTGTGTGACCTGAGTCTTGCTTATCTAGAATACCAAGTTCCTGGCGCAATATATATAGCAATATTTTGCCGCTGTTTTCCAGATCCGGGAGTGGTGCTCCCTCATCAATTCCGTGATAGTTCACCGGCGGGCCGAAATTCTCGCTAAGCAGCGCCCCAGCTGTTACCAGATTGAGACGGCCGTGGGCGTCGGTTGCTCCGCCGGTAGCTCGCATGGGACAGTTCCCCCCCATGATCGAACGATAGGCGTTGTTGATCTGGAACAGATGAGCGTTACGTGGGGAGCGGATGTCAGGGCCAAAGACGGTTCTGGTGGCAAAGGTAACATTTGCTCCCCCCATCTCTGTCCTGTAGCGGCTCGTTAGTTCCTCAAATACCTCATTGAATATACTATCCCCTTCGATCGTTCCTTCTTTGCCGTTCCATCCCTTACTGTGGTGGCCGATAGCGTAGCGGACATCGATCCCCAGATTGATATCTTTCTCAGGATCTTTGGAAAATAGCTGGGTCAGACCATAGCTAGTGCCATTTCCCTCACCATATACAGGGTCGAAACGATAGAGCAGTTCGGGGTGGTTCTCACCGAAGCACCGGGTCCCGAAAGCCCAACGAATGAACTTGCACATCTCACCAAAGTGATTATTGGCTAGGACATTACGGTCTACCAGGAAGGCCAGGAAATTGGTGAGCGAAATGATGGGATTGGCGCCATTAGTTCGATTTTGATCTGGCGCCGATCCGTGTTGGGCGCCTGCTACTTTGGCAGTGATCAGCACTTGAGAGTCAATTTTTTTGGTCACTTGGATGTCCGCAGGGTGATAATCCTCGTCGTCAAAAGGACAGGCTCGATACCAATCATAGATATTGGCTAGGAATGTATCCAAATCTTCCTCTCCCAGCAATTTCCCTGATATAAGAGCTTCGGCGGTAACCGGGATCATATTGGTGGAACCCTCCGAAGATTTCATTTCGGCAATATGCCAGGTATAGTGTGGAGGCTCATATCCATATTCCGAACAAATGGTGAATATCGGCCGTTCAATACCTTTTTCGGCTCGCACACTCCAATAAGCGTCGAACACGATCCCCATATCCGGCTCCTGATCTCGATTTGCGTCCAAATAGTGAGTCGTGGACATATCCGTCTCCTCCGAAGTATCGAACAGCACCTCCAGAATGAGTTCCTCTTTCAATTTCTTGAGTGCGTCTTGATCCGCGGCAGCCTGCTGCAATGCCCGAGTAAACGCCTCAAAAGCCACCACCGCAGGTCCTTTATCGTCGATTGCACCCCTGCCTATGAGGAAGGGAGTCGGTACGCCATTGTATACGCGGGTTTCCTCGCGTGCCTCGAACGGCCTCCAGCCCAGGTCACCGGGCGGTACTGTATCCAAGTGGCAGATCAGTGAGACCTTTCTGCATTTTTTCGCTTTAATAGCGCCGGATCGATAGAAAAATACACAAGCTTCTTTCTCATTGCCGTTTTCGTCTATATAATTGCCCGTCCACTCGTTGTATGTTATCCGAGCGTTTCCATCTGGACATTTAGCATTATGAGCATCCGCTTTCCCGTCGAAAATTTTCTTTATCGCTCTCAAATTTTCCATCACATCTTCTTCTTTTTTATCATCTCCCCTCCATGTTTCAATCTTGACCAATTCTTTCGTGTCCTCAATAATAACCTCATTCCAGGTCCGAGTTTCTTCTTGCTCCGTCACAATATACCCTCCTCATTCTATGGTTTTCAAGTTTCTCAACCGATTGATAAGCAAGCGCAGTTTTAGGCTGTTCCATTGGCAATTATCCAAGAGATATCACATCGATGTCAGCCTCCTTTTTTTTTTATTATTTTTTTTATTAAGATTTGCTTACCTCATCCCTGGCAGCACGGACCATCTCGATCAGCGTTTGCATAGATTTAGCATCGATATTGAGATTCATCGGGAACGACTTCAGGGCGTATATTACTGCATCTGGATCCTTTTTATCCCGGTTATACTCAGTGGGGCGAAAGCCGCTGGTATAGCTGATATAGGGCGCGTAGCCAAATTCCGAGTGCTTGTCGCCATTACGGAACCAATTCCATAGCTGATCGGCCACTTTCTGCTGTAATTCGTTGTTCCGTTTCAATTCGTCCATCATCTCAAATCTGTTCAGTTCCTGATTATATTGATCTTGGGCTTTCGTCCCTTCCGGGTAGACTCTAAACAGAGTTACCAGACCGTAATCATCAGGATTGACACAAACGATATCCTCGCATTGAGCGATTTTCTGGCGCAAATAATGTTGCATTTCCAAAATTCCGCCCAAAACAGCCTGAAATCCCTCGTACCCAAAATATTTCAAAGTCGCCCAGCCTGCCATAGCGTAGGACCCGGAACGAGAGACTTCCAAGGTGTATAGCCCGGGATTATAGGAGGTCCGTTCTTGCAGGTATTGGGAACCTGGACGGCGCATCAGATATTCGAATTCAACTCGATCCTTATAGATAAAAAGGCTGCAGTTGTAAGGCGCCCAGCCAACTTTATGAAAATCACAACCTATTGCGTCCGCGTATACCATGCCCTTGACCGCATCATAGTTTCTTCTAATCTCCGATAGGATTTTCTTTTTAAAGTTCAGCGGATTTTCTGCAAAATTATACTTGGCGAACGTCAGCCAGGACCAGCCAACGACCGAATCGCAATAGAGAACGGTTTTGCCGTAAGGAGCGGGATTAGGATATTTATCGATTAATTCTCGCACGTTGGCCACCGGATCAAAGGCGTTGGCATCAGTCGTTCCCATAGTGCAGATCACGGAAACCACCGGAATTCCCTGGTCGTGAAAGGCCTTAAGCTTCTCTTCCAGGTTCTTCGGATCCATGGCGTTGGTATGGATATCAGTCTTAACCTCGACGATATTGTCCATTCCGAGCCCAGACCAGTCAGTGGCGTTTTCTCTGCAATAATGTCCCTGTTGGGAGACGAGTATTTTGGCGTCGGTCCGGATCCCTGTCAGGCGGGATTGAAGTCCCAGAACTCGGGTGAGGGCGTACTTCAAGCCATAGAAATAGCAACCTGATCCACCGAATGTATAAAGGCCCCGTGATGTATAAGGATCCCAGCCGACGAGCCTTGCCAACATTGCGGCTGATTCAAGTTCCGCGGCGGCCACTTTCCAGGAATATTCTCCTTCAATAATGTTGGGACTGAATACCTCCGTCATCATCGCCGCGATGATGGCTGCGATATTAGCTGGCGGGATTACGTTAGGCATTGTCAGGGGGTGGTTCCAGTTGGGCAGCCCTTCAAAAAGCCCAACCGATTCTTTGACGACGTCACTGATTTCGGCCAGCATGTCGCAGAGTTTAGCTCGCTCCGCTTCTGCATAATTAGGCCCTTCCAGATCGGTCGGCTCGGTACCCAAATAGGCAGGGCCGGGATTTTCGGGTTTCAAATTGTCTAATCGCTTAATTGCCTTTTCGATCTCTTCTGCCAGTGGATCTTTAGTTGTCGGACGATATGGGGACGGAAACGCTTTGCGCATATGCAGCCATCTTTTCGCCCAGCCTGGCTTTGGAACTTGGCTTAAGGCGTCATTCTCCTTCCAAATGGCTTCGAACTCTATTGTGCTAATAATAATACCTCCGTTCCCATGAGTGCGTTTCTGCAATTCTCTGTTTATTCTATTTAGATTTTGCCCAAAATTTTCAAAAGGATATCGTTTCTGCAATTTTAATTTTTAAAGAATACCTCGCATCTTGCTGCGGGGATGGTCATGAAACCGTCTTAAGGAATGCTGCATATTCTGCATGCAATGATTGAGGTAGAAACGGCAAATCATTGTGCTTATAAAAATGGCTCCTCGCTAAATTCTGTGGGTAAGGGGATAACCATTTATCATAACCTTCGATCAAATAAATCTCTGTGTCAATCTCTCAGGAAGAACTCTTCAGGATAGCTCTTGGTTGGAAAAGCCCTGGTATATCAAGACTATCGATTTTAAAGTTGAGGAAAAGCAGTTAGACCTTCACATTGATTTCGAAAGCGGCAGCAAGTTCCCCTGCCCATCATGCGGCAGATCTGGCTGCCATGTTCATACAACTGAGAGAACATGGCGTCATTGAACTTCTTCCAGTTCAAAACCTACTTGCATTGCCGTGTTCCGCGCACAGAATGCGAGGATTGCGGAGTTAAACAAGTTAAAGTTCCCTGGGCAAGGAAAAGCAGCGGATTCACTCTGCTAATGGATTCCATGATAGTGATATTAGCCCAACACATGCCTGCCAAAACGGTGGCAGATATATATCTGCGCCCCCTCTGGATTGCTGGCGGCATCCGCACCCGTTGCAGCATGTCGGGCTCTCGGGAGGTACTTCCCCCTGAATATTGAGAGTCGTGCGATAAGTTGAGCCTTGTTCTATGGCATTATTGGAATGAGAGGGCCTTGGGGAGCTGATCTCAATCCAGGCCCTGGCCCTTGAAAGCCGGCGCTCTCTGAAGAATCCAAAAGCAGGAGTCTTTAATGCTTCTGGCAGCATTAACTTCCTGATTGCTGAAGGAGCCAAAATATGGAACCGCGATAGAACATCGTCACATTAGGGGTTCGTGATCTGGACAAAGCTATTCAATTCTATCGAGATGGTCTTGGATGGCCAATGTCCAGGATACTTTGCGGACCCGGATGGTCATCCCTGGGAGGTTGCCTGGAATCCTCATATTCAACTTGAGCAGGGTTGGTTTTGCCCGATAGAGCGCATTGGGTATGCTGAGCTGATTTAGGAAGAGATATGAGGGGGGCGTGCTTGAGGGACAGTTACACCAATTAAGAATTGCCTTAAGATGAAAGAGGAGATGGCATCGGCAGGCGAGAATGAGATCTCCATAGCCTCAGAGGTGCTTGCCGGCAGCATCCGACCACTCATAGAGCAGGCCAGGGCCCGAGTCGCTCAATCGGTGAACTCGGAGCTGGTGCACCTTTACTGGCGGATCGGGAAGCGGATAAGGGAGGAGATCTCTGCAAGAAGGATCGCAGGCCAGGAGAAGGGCGTCGTGGACCTGCTCAGCGGGACTCTCATCAGAGAATACGGCCGGGGATTCAGCCGCCGTAACCTGTTTAATATGATCCGGGTGGCGGACACCTTTGACGAAGAGAGAACAGTGCAGACACTGTCTGCACAGCTCTCCTGGTCACATTTCATAGAGATAATCTATCTCAAGGATCCTCTGCAGCGCCAGTTCTACGCCGAGATGGCCAGGGTGGAGCGCCCCTGTGCCAGAAGGTGCAGGGGATGCTCTACGAGCGCACCGCCATCTCCCGAAAACCGGAGGAAATGGCCAGGCAGGAGCTGGAGGCCCTGCAGGAGGAGGACCACTCCCGATCTGGTCTTCCGGGACCTCTACCTCCTGGACTTCCTGGGGCTCGCAGACACCTACAGCGAGCGGGACCTGGAGGCGCCCATCCTTCGGGGGCTGGAGAGGTTCCTGCTTGAGCTGGGCACCGACTCTTCTTCATCGCCCAGCAGAAGCGCATGACCATAGGGGAGAGGGACTTCTACCTGGACCTGCTCTTCTACCACCGCAGTCTGCCCCGGCTGGTGACTATTGAGCTGAAGCTGGGCAACTTCGATGCCACCTATAAGGGCCAGATGGAGCTCTACATGAGATGGCTGGACAGATACGAGTGCAGGCCGAGAGAGGAGCCGCCCATTGGGCATCTTATGCGGCGAGAATAACCGGGAGCAGATCGATCTGCTGCAACTGGACCGGGGCGAGATCAGGATGGTGAAGTACCTGATTTAAGAAAATATCCTGGATAATACCAGCAGGGAAAGCCTTTTAGGTTAACAATGGTTATTTCAAGGATTCACAAACGGCAGACAAGGTGAGATGTATATGAAAATTAGGAATATAGCTGTAATTGCTCTCCTAACTCTATTACCGATAGCGATTGCCCAAAATCCCATTGATGACTTAACTGGGTCAGTCCAGGAGCAGGTAAATACAGCTGGACAACAGCTGAAACAGAATGCTGTCCAACATATCGTAGAAGGAAATCTTACACAAGAGCATATCAGTCAAGATTTGAACGCCACAAGGGATCAGCTCAGGAAAGATGCTTTGGAGAAGATCAATCCTGCGCTCAATGTCACATCTGAGCAGCTTGAGCAAAAAGCAAAAGAAGAGCTAAAGAAGCAATTGGATAAGAATGTCCAGCTTACTGGATTTGAATATGCCTCAGCCCTGGCTGGAATACTTGGAACCGCCCTTATTCTGAGAAGAAGGCATTAGCTAAGAATTCTGATCATCTTTTTAGATGGCCCAAGCTAAAATCTCGAAGCTAGGAGGTTATCCTATGGAAGATAGAAACGACTTGATTAATAAGAAAAAATCATCAGTAGCACTGCTTTCGGTGATATCGAATACTGTTCTGGTGCTGCTCAAGCTAACTGTCGGGATGATGATCGGGTCAGTTTCTGTAATATCAGAGGCCATTCATTCGAGCGTAGACCTCCTCGCTGCATTAATAGCACTATTAGCCGTCAGGGCATCAGGTAAACCTGCCGACACAGAGCATCCCTTTGGACATGGAAAATTTGAAAATATGTCCGGCACAGTTGAAGCCCTGCTTATTTTTCTGGCTGCAGGATGGATCATCTTTGAGGCAGTAAAGAAGCTAAAAAATCCGGAGCCCTTGGAAGAAGTCGGCTGGGGTGTGGCTGTGATGCTGATTGGATCTGCTGCAAACATCCTAGTATCGAAGGCGCTTTTCAAGGTTGGAAAAGAGACTGATTCAGTAGCATTGCAAGCTGATGCTTGGCACCTTCGCACGGATGTATATACATCAGCAGGCGTTATGGCCGGACTGGCTTTAATCTGGATCGGTAGATTTCTGCTGCCGGGAACCGATCTGGATTGGATAGATCCGGTGGCAGCCATTGGAGTAGCACTGCTGATCATCAAGGCCGCCTATAAGCTCACGCTTGAATCTTCACGCGATCTGCTGGATGTAAGCCTTCCCAATGACGAAGAGGCCTGCATAAAGAAAAGGATAGCTGCATTTGCGCCAACCGTAAGAGGATTCCATAGGCTCTGCACCAGCAAGTCCGGATCTCACCGATTTGTTGAGTTCCATATGATAGTAGGCCCCTCAATGACCATTGATGAATCACATAGAATCGCAGACATGCTAACTTGTTCCATAAAGCAGCAATTTCCTGGTGCGACAGTCCATATCCATATTGAGCCATGCAACTGCCATTCTGCAACTGAAAGCAAATGTAATTGCTTCCTTAACGAAGAAGACAAAGAAGCTCTGTTTGGTAAATTGTTAATCATATAAGGTGAAAATATGCTTAATAAGATCATGATAGCAACAGACGGATCTGAATCCAGTAGGCATGCCGCAAGCTTGGCAATAAGTCTTGCTAAGCAATCAAATGGAAAAGTCATTGGGGTCTATGTAGTGGATATACAGAGGCTAGCCCATTTGCCTGGTTACACAACATTGCACGGCTTGAAAAAGAGTCTGCTTGATGTTATGCTCAAAGAGGGCGAAGAGGCAGTTGCATATATCAAGGGTAAGTCAAAGGATGAGGGTGTATCCTTTGAAAAGGTGATATTGAAAGGAAATCCAAGTGATGAGCTACTAAGGTATTCAAAGGAACTAGGAGCGGATATATTGATTATAGGAAGCATAGGGCGAACAGGAATCAGCAAGTTTCTTCTCGGCAGCGTGGCAGAGAAAGTTGTCAGACACTCAGAGGTTCCAGTTATGGTGGTACCATTTAACTTCGAATGAGGCTTTTGGATATCGATCTCAGGCATCATATCGAGTCCTGCAACTCGTCAAGCCTTGGAGTCGATTGGTATTGATCCTATCGTGAATGTAGTCCGAACCGAGATGGCCAAACCCTCAAGGCAAGTGGTCAAGCCGTAAAATCTCTTAGCTTTAAGAGTGCAATTTACAGCATTAAATAATATAATAAAGACGAGACGACCGGCAATATCAGATTATCGTTTACTTTCATAGGTACTGATTCAATCATCATTGCTAATACTACTATAAGAATTGTCACCGGTATAGGCATTGCAATCAGAGCCCAGATGGCACCAGCAGCAAATCCTATCGTCCCCTCCAATGTTTTGCTCTTATTCCAGGGCAGCTTATGTCTGCCATAGCTGGTGCCGATATATGTGGCAAAGCCGTCACCAAGAGCTAGTATGAGTATTACAGATGGAGGCTGGAGCCTGGCGGTCTGCAGTCTCCTCTGCGTACCTGGCCGTCTTTCATGCCGCCCGAGCTGTTCTATTCCGGGATGGAGTTAGGGAGAAAAGCCACTATTGCATTGGCCTTTACCTGCAGAGATATGTTGAAGAAGGCAGCCTTGAGGAGGATTGGCCTATGCTCTTTGACCGGATCAGAAGTGTTCTTCATGCTGATCAATATTCCTTCATGGCCAAGCCCACGGAGGAAGAGGTGCAAGCGGGGATCGATCTGGCGGAGAAGTTCATAGAGAGGATGGAGAAGTTGCTTAACGAGACGAGAGGCTGAAAGGATAGAGCTGGAGATCGGGATCCATGACCACGGGCTTGCGTAGGGCTTCGATGCCGCCTGCAAGGACCAGATGGGGATGCATCTGAGAAGGCAGGACAGATACAAGCGCTGGCAGGGAGCAGATCGAGTAGCTCCAGTTGGACCGGGGCGAGATCAGGGTAGCTGAGTACCCGGTGGAGCTACCTCCCTAGATGATGCTGGAGGCCAAGCTGCACGAGGCCATACGGCTGGCTAGAGGACAGGTGGAAAGGGGCTCAGAAACCTGAAAGGGATACCTGGGCGAGGGGTCGTCAAGTCCGAGCGGTCGATGAATGCGTCTTGCAGCAGCATGCGGTTTCTCGTACCTACGCCCCCCCATCAGGATTACAGGCGGCTCCCGTCTCACGCCGCCAGGTGTCGGCTCTTGCGGGAATTTGCCAGGATCTATATAAACAGGAATCCGTTTTCAGTTAGCAGATATGGTGTCATGGCCACTCCGACTTTCAAGTTCTTCTATTCCGGACGCCTTGTGCAAGAGGTCGTGGTGATATATATCCTACTTGCTCAAGAAGATTACAGAAGATGCACTGGAGTTGGAAGCTCATGTGCATCGAGATCCACGCCAATCGATTTCAATATAGGCTAAGCCTGAAAATCCGGCTAGAGACTATAAACTCCACACAGAAATCCCGAAAAGGAAAAATTAAGTGCAAATATCGTAAACAAACTTCTTTTATCTTAAGACCAACAATATGGTATATTGGAGAGATGTATGGAACTGCATCATCAGCATGATACTGTCCACATGGCTGAAGAAGAGAAAGATCGGGCTACCAACGGTCAAAGAAGATCGGATCATGTCCGTGAAATTCAATCAAGTTCTTCCCATGATAAGATGCCGCAGGCTCATCAGGGTCATGGGGCTCACGGAGATATGTTACAGGACTTCAAGAGAAGACTTATTGTCTCCATCATTCTGACTGTACCTGTTCTGGTCTTATCCCATCATATCCAGCTATTTTTCGGCTTCAGTCTGCGGTTTCCTGGATCAGAGATCCTTCTATTCCTGCTTGCCTCCGTGGTCTATCTGTATGGAGGCTATCCCTTCTTTGTGGGCTTCAAAGATGAATTGAAAAAAAGACTGCCCGGCATGATGACATTGGTGGCTGTGGCCATAACCGTCGCCTATCTCTACAGCTCTGCAGTTGTCTTTGGACTTTCGGGTATGGACTTCTTCTGGGAGCTGGTAACCTTGATTGACATCATGCTTCTTGGTCACTTGATCGAGATGAGATCAACCATGGGAGCCTCGCGAGCGCTGGAAGAGCTAGCCAAGATCCTGCCCTCTCAGGCCCACCTGGTCAAAGATGGGGAGACATATGATGTCAATGTATCTGATTTGAATCCCGAAGATCGCGTTCTGGTTAAGCCGGGCGAAAAGATCCCCGTCGATGGCCAGATATTGGAGGGAGCTACGGATGTGAACGAGTCCATGCTCACTGGTGAGTCTCAACCAGTTATCAAGAAAGTTGGTGGCGAGGTCATGGGCGGCTCAATCAATGGCTCAGGATCCATAACCGTGGGAGTCAAGAAAACAGGCAGAGATACCTACTTAAGCCAGGTGATTGAGCTTGTTAAACACGCCCAAGAGAGCCGGTCGAGAACTCAAAACCTGGCTAACAGAGCGGCATTTGTGCTCACAGTTGTGGCTTTAGCGGTTGGAAGCATTACTTTTGCCGGATGGCTGATTTATGGCAAAGAATTCGCCTTCGCTATAGAGAGAGCAGTAACCGTGATGGTTACTGCCTGTCCTCATGCACTGGGACTGGCTATTCCCTTGGTCGTGGCTGTATCCACGTCTATTGCCGCCAAGTCAGGGCTTCTTGTCCGTGACAGACAAGCCTTCGAGAGCGCCAAAGACATCAAGGCAGTTGTTTTCGACAAGACGGGCACTCTGACCGAAGGTCGTTTTGGGCTCACTGATATCCTGCCCTTAGAAGAGAAAGACATAGACCGGATTCTGGCCATGGCTTCGTCTCTTGAAGGCAGAGCCGAGCATCCTATAGCCAGAGCATTGATCGAGATTGCAGAGGCGAGAGGACTGCCAATCTATGATGTAGAGCATTTTCATCTTATTCCTGGGGAGGGTATCGAAGGCCAGGTAGAAGGCCGACATCTGAAGATCGTAAGTCCGAATTATCTTCGCCAGCACAGCATGGCCCAGGATGCAAAACTGGAGGGCCTGATGCATCAAGGCAAGACTGTGGTCGTGCTGCTGGAAGACGATAGGCCACTAGGAGCATTGGCTCTGGCGGATGTTGTTCGCAAAGAGTCGCGTGAGGCTGTAGACGCGCTTAAATCCATGGGCATAAGATGCATGATGCTGACCGGCGACAACCGATACGTGGCCGAAGCCGTATCCAAAGAGCTGGGCCTGGATGAGTTCGTTGCTGATGTTCTGCCTGGGGAGAAGGCAGAGGCGATAAGGAAGATACAGAAAGAGTTTTCCGTGGTCATGGTCGGAGATGGTGTAAACGATGCTCCCGCTCTGGCCCAGGCTGATGTGGGGATCGCAATCGGAGCAGGAACTCAGGTAGCCATACAGACGGCGGACATTGTATTGGTCAGAAATAATCCTGGAGATGTGGTCAATATCATCAAATTGTCCCGCAAGACCTATTCCAAGATGCTGCAGAATCTATTCTGGGCTACGGGGTACAATGTCATTGCCATTCCCCTGGCGGCGGGTGTGCTTTACTCCTGGGGCATTCTGCTCAGTCCTGCGGCAGGAGCTCTGCTGATGAGCCTAAGCACTGTTATTGTGGCAGCCAATGCCAAGACTCTTAAATATAAAAGCGCGCCTTTGTTAAACAACTGATGCCTGGCAAGATTCCCCATGCCATCTTCAAGTCAGGAAGGATTCCCGTCCCTTTGGCGGTGGGCTGAAATGCAGGAAATGGAAATGCCACGGAAGAGCTGGATGAATGGATTCCTGATATAAACGACAGTTAATTGTGCGATAAATATGAAATGATGATATGGACAATCTTGAAGACTGCCCATACCTAAAAGTTCAATCGTTAGCGACCGTCATTACCACCTTCTCCAGATCTCCGTTGTACTTGAATGGGCTCTGGTAGTCGTCGGTCACAGGCGTCTGCGGATCCTGTCCAACCTCCAAACCTTCTTCGAAGGAATAGCGTCCAGGTACGGTGAAAGACATATCCACGCTCCCTTCTTCTTTGCCATTGATGAAAAGCGTGCCTTCACCCTTCCAGCTTCCCGTCTTCTCAAACTCAAAGCCCAGGGTGGCTTTTCCTTCGGGAACCTCATCCTTCGATTTGATGATGTAATGTTTCAGACCGAAGAGGTTGTAATCGAAGATCAGGTGCCTGTCCTTGACATAGAGCGACAGTCCTGCAAACCTGCCTCCTATAGAGAAGAGAACGCCTTCGCTGTCGTTTCGGGAGTTGTTCAAATATGCATTCAATGTATAGGAACTGTTGCGCGTATCGGGGATAGCTGGCTCCATGATCTTCTCTACGCCGGGCAGATAGGTGAAGGTCGATATTTCCCTCGCCTGGAGAGCAGAGTACCTTGCGTGGGCGCGATCATCCAGAGGAAGCACATTATACTTGCTAGCCTCGGCCCACCAGCGGTTTTTCATCTCTTCAAGCTTGGCAGGATACTGGTCTGCCAGGTTGTGAGCTTCAGAGACATCGTTGGTAAGGTTGTACAGCTCCCAGGTATCGTTTTGGAAGTCGGGCCCTGCATCCAGGTGGTGGAATGCGACCGCTTTCCAGCCATTGTACCAAATGGCGCGGGTTCCCATCATCTCGAAGTACTGGACCTTCTTGTGAGTAGGCTCGGTTGAGTTCGCGAAGGCATAAGCCAAGCTAATTCCTTCGATAGGCTTCTGTGTGACACCGTTGTAAACCTCAGGAGCCTCGAATTTCAGGACCTCCAGAACGGTTGGGACGATATCGATAACGTGACAGAACTGCGACCGGATACCGCCTTCTTCCTTGATTCCATCAGGCCAGTAGATGATCATTGGGTCGTGAGTTCCGCCTTCATGGCTAGTCCACTTGTAGAGCTTGTGGGGCGTGTTGTCCGCCATGGCCCATCCCAGTGGATATGTTGGATAGGATAGGAGGCCGCCAATCTCATCGATCTTGGAAAGCATAGTGCTCATATTGGTTATGTTGCGAATTGGCAGGAAGTTGTCCTGGAATCCAGACGAGTCTCCACCTTCGGATATCGTATTTGCCCACATGATCATGTTAGTCCAACCGTTAGCATCTCCCTCTGGAGATGCGCCGTTATCCGATATCACCACGATCATGGTGTTATTGAGCTGGCTGCTGTCTTCCAGGTAATCCAGGAACCTTCCAATCTGCTCATCGGTGTAATCTATGTATGCAGCATGAACCTCAGCGAACCTTGCGTAGACTTTCTTCTCGTCTTCGGTTAGGTCGTCCCACGCTTTGACCCACTGGTCACGTGGCGGAAGATCGGTGTTCTCTGGCACGACTCCCAATTCCTTCTGCTTAGCCAGAGTCTCATTCCTCATGTCATCCCAGCCCATATCGAATCTACCCTTGTACTTATCGATGTAGGCCTGCGGAACGTGGTGCGGCCAGTGGCCAGCGCCGAAGGCTAAGTACAGGAAGAAGGGCTTGTCTGGTTGCAGTGATTTTCCGTCGCTTATGTACTGTATAGACTGGTTCACCAGATCCTTGGAGAGATGATAACCCTCTTCAGGTGTGGCTGGCGGGTTTATGCGGGTAGTGCCGGAAACAAGGTCAGGATACCACTGGCTTGTGTGGGACTCAAGGAATCCATAGAACCTCTCGAATCCTCTTCCCATGGGCCACTGATCGTAAGGCCCTGCAGCATTGATTGTGCCGGATGGTGCCAGGTGCCACTTGCCTACACAATAGGTATCGTACCCTTGCTTAACCAGCATCTCTGGCATGGTAGCTGCCTCTTTGGACAGATAAGTCGTATATCCGGGGTAGCCTGATGCAAACTCCATGAGGGAACCGACACTTACAGAATGAAGGTTTCGCCCAGTGAGCATACAGGCCCGGGTTGGAGAGCAGATGCCTGTGGTGTGGAAGTTGCTGTACCTGAGCCCGCCTTGAGCCAATCGATCTATATTTGGAGTTTCCACGGGACCACCGAAACATCCAAGGCCGCCATACCCAATGTCGTCTAGAACCAGGAAAACAACGTTGGGCGATCCCTTTGGAGCCTTTACCGTCTCGATAGGACATGCAGTTGAGTCTGCATAAGTCAGGCCGATCTGAGGTACGCATTTCTTGGCAGCATCGGCTGTATCCTGAGAAGATGCGGAAGATGATTCGCTGTTTGCAGACTGTATAACCAGGACGGTCTCCTTTTGAGGCGATACTACGTCCTCGTTTGACAGATCTGCCAGGGTTGAACTCTCAGATAAGACCTTTCTTCTATTCGTAATCAGTTCCAGGCCAGAATTTTCTAGAGAGGCAGTGCCGGAGCAGCTCTTAGCATCGGCCGCCATTTTCTGGCTGATTAATTGGCTGTCTGTAATCGCTAAAGCATCTGATGCTTCCGCAGAATTGATGCTATCTGCAGAAAAGCTATCGGAGGCTATTATTGCGAATAAAAAAATCAGAAAAGCCATTATTATTGTGGCTTGTCTTGGAATTCATATTCCTCCTTCTTCTAAAAGTATGCATTATTGTATATCTAATTATCGATTTTCGATCTTGACTGTGGAGTCCTGAAATTATTTCGCGTCCTCCACATCAATCTGGCCAATTTTAAACTGGCCACGAGCATGTCGGTTTTACTGCATCGCTATGCTCCGCTTTCTTGCGTGCCGTTCACCATCCCCGAACTATCCCTCGCGGATCTAATTTAGCCAGACATCTCCTGACGATCTGCAAGGCAGTTAATAGCCTATACTCAGCTGGTTAAATTTCCGTGGCATGGGCACACTCAATCTGAGCCGAAAGCTATATATCTCGGCAATTGACGTATATTGTACTTGGCAAAAGTCGAAGCCATTGTTTTCCCTCCTACAGACTGGCTTTTGCCTCCCTCCTTCTTATATCTCCCCTGCATTAGAACGGAATGCTTTGCAGCTAATGTCGATTCTGCAACTAGAGTTGTAGGCTTGCATCTGTTATGGCCGGATAATTTAATCCTCAAAGAGTGCTCATTCTGCCCGGATAAGGCAGCTAATTATTCTCTTATCACCGCGATCCTTATTATTAAAGCAGATACACAACATGCCATGCAGCCCACTGGCCGAATATTCATGGAGATGACCAGATACAAGCACCTCTCCCAGGCTGATCAGTTTCGGGGAATGCCGGCACCACCTCTTGAAGAGCCCGCCCCTGAAGAGGGCAAATTCATTTCCCTGCCTCCGCCCACCCGGATATCTGTGCCGCCTCTGGAGATGCGCGCAGCCATAGAGTCCCGCCGATCAGTCCGCCGCTATTCCGGCCAGTCCCTGACCATAGATGAGCTGGCCTATCTGCTCTGGTGCACCCAGGGAATAAAAGAGAGCCATGAGCCATATGCCACATTCCGCACTGTCCCCTCCGCCGGTGGACGGCATGCCTTTGAGACCTACCTGCAGATCAACCGGGTAAGCGGCCTGGAGCCGGGCCTCTATCGATATATACCGTTCTCGCACCGCCTTCTGCTCATAGATCCCGACCCGGGCATGGCCGAGTGCCTGGCCGACGCCTGCTTGAGACAAGCTATGGTCAGAGACTCAGCAGTGTTCTTCATCTGGTCCTGCGTCATCTACCGCATGGCCTGGAGGTACAGCGAGAGGGCTTACCGGCTGGTTCACCTCGACGCCGGGCATGTCTGCCAGAACCTTTACCTGGCGACAGAGCAGATCGGATGCGGCGTCTGCGCCATCGGGGCTTTTGATGATGAGATCATGGCCGGACTGCTGGGGATAGATGGCATCGAGCAGTTCGTGATCTACTGTGCTACTGTCGGAAAGAAGCAGTGAGCGCTCTTGCGCTGTATTGGAAATGAGTATATTGATGCGGCTTATGCCGATCATTATTGATCTGAGGCATAATGAAGCTGGATGAACAGGCCATTGCCTTCAATCTTGATTCACCGCAAAGCACCAACGCCAGCATAGACCGGCTTGTCTCCCAGCTTGGCCCGCCGGTAGAGTTGCTGGGATTGGGAGAGGCGCTGCATGGTGGAGAGGACATCCTCATTTTCCGGAATCGGCTCTTTCAGAGGCTGGTGGAGAGGCACGGCTACAGCGCCATTGCCATTGAGAGCAGCTTTACCAGAGGGCATCTGGTTAACGAGTATGTGGCTGGCTGTGGTTCTTCTTCCTATGAAGCGGTGGAGGAGGCCGGCTTCAGTCACGGATTTGGCAGTCTCGAAGCCAATAGAGAGCTGGTGGAGTGGATGAGACGATACAATGCCGATACCTCTCATTCGATCAAGCTTCAATTCTACGGCTTCGACGCTCCCACCGAGATGAGCCATGCGGATAGCCCGAGACGGGTCCTGCATTTTGTCTTGGACTACCTTTCCGCTCTCGATGATGCCCGCGGGAATGAGTATCGAGAGTGCATGGAGTCGCTTATTGGTAGAGACCGCGATTGGGAAGACCCGGCAACGCTATTCGATCCGGCCAAGTCGATCGGCCTCTCAGCGGCGGCAAGGCAGCTGCGAATCGAGGTGGAGGATCTGATAGCCGAACTGGAGGCTCGCCGACCGGAATTGATCGCAGGCAGCGACAAAGAGCGATATTGTGAGGCGGTCCACTATGCTCGACTGGCCCGGTGGCTTCTGGTCTACCACGCCGCTATGGCAAAGAAGGGCAGCCAGCGAACCAGCAGGCTCCTAGGCATTCGTGATGCCTGCATGGCTGATAATCTGGCCTATATCTTATCATGCCAGCAGGGCCGGGGCAGGCCTCTGGCCTTCGCTCACAATAGTCATCTGAAGAAGGGAAGAATGCAGTGGCAGTTCGGCGATGAGCTGTTCACCTGGTGGCCGGCAGGATCGCATCTGAAAGAGACATTGGGGCAGAGCTATGCTGTCATCGGCTCCGCCGTGGGCGTCTCGCATGAAAACGGCATAGGCTGGCCCGAGGCGGGCAGCCTGGAGGCGATGCTCATGGCCACGCCCGGACCGGGGCGCTTCGTCTCCACCCGGTGGGTGCAGAGCCTTTTCGATTCAGAGAGCACAGCACCTCCGGTAAGATCGGGCAGCCTGAAGAATACAACCTATTTTCCGCTGACGGCTAATAGCCTGGCCGATTTTGATTGGCTGGTGGCGCTGGACGGAGTAAGATACAGCCGGGGCGGCCCACCGCTGTGATTTTAAGAAGCAGATCTAAGCAGACTATGAGTTTATTTAGTATGAAGCGAATATCAGTAAGAAATGCTGCAGTGTGGGAATCATATGGATAGAAAAGTTGAAATTAAAGATCAAAAATATATCTTCAATGACTTCTTTAAGATAGAGGAATGTAAGGTCTCTTATGAAAAATTCGATGGGAGCAGAACTCCTTTTATACGACGTCTCTGCTTTGAACGCGGAGATTCAGTCGCAGCCCTCGTTCTCAATCGAGATGACCAGAAAATCCTCTTGGTAAATCAGTTCAAATATCCGACTTTCAAGAAGGGACCTGGTTGGATCACAGAAATAGTGGCGGGAATGCTGGGACCGGACGAAAAGCCTGAGGAAGCAGTCCGCAGGGAGGTCTTTGAGGAGATTGGCTATCGCATTGATGTGCTCGAGCTGATAGCCAAATTCTATGTCTCGCCAGGTGGCACTTCAGAGCGCATCTGGCTCTATTATGCAGAAGTGACTAATGTGGGAAAGGAAGGCTCTGGCGGTGGCTCACTAAAAGAGAATGAAGATATCATGATGGAGGAGGTTTCCCTTAGCAAGCTAAATGCTTATATTTCAGGAGGACAGATACAAGATGCAAAGACACTTTTAGCGCTTCTTTGGCTACAAAGGCGCCTTGAACCGCAAATGATGCTTCAGACCAAATAAAAATCGGGGTAGTAGATATGAAAGACACAAGCGAAAAGCAGTGCTTCGTAATAATGCCATATAACAAAAAAGAGGATAAAAGCGGCAAGATCTTTGATTTCAACAAGATATACAATTATCTCATCAAACCTGCTGTGGACCAGATTCAAGAGTACAAAATCAATTGTATACGTTGCGATGAGATCTCTAAACCGGGAGAGATTCATGCGGATATGATGGAGCATATTCTAAATGATGAAGTAGCCATTGTAGATTTGACAACATTAAATCCGAATGTTCTCTATGAGCTGGGAATAAGGCACTCCTTATGCAAGTCCATTACAGTGATCATACATCATAAGAGCACCGAGAATCCATTCAATATTAACAGCGTTCGGACTATTAACTATGATCATGAGGACATTGAGAGCGTTGAAAGAGCGAAGGACCGAATAGCTGAGTTCATAATAAATGGGCTGACACTCAAGGAGACGGATAGCCCTGTCTGCCAATTACTTGGTGAGAGGATCTCCCTTCCAGAGACCTCACATCCCATTAAAAAGTGCCAAGTAACCGAATTCTCGCTGCGAAACGCACCCAACAAGAAGATCTGCATAATTACGGGAGATATCAACGGTGTCAAGAAAGCCGATATATGGGTCAACTCTGAAAATACCAATATGCAGATGGCCCGCTATTACGATAAGTCCATTTCAAGCATCATCCGATATCTAGGGGCACGCCGGAATGAAGTGACAAACGAGGTTGAAGATGATACCATATTCAAAGAACTTACAGAGAAAATGGGCAAACTCAATGCAGTGCCTCCTGCCACGGTTTTCGTTACAAATTCGGGGGAATTGGAAAAAACACATAACGTAAGGAAGATATTCCATGTAGCTACGGTCGTAGGAATGATCGGCCGTGGCTATACTCCAATTGCAAATATAGGCGAGTGCATCACCGCGGCGCTCAGCAAGGCAGACTCAGACTCAATAAAAAAGGCTGGCTTAAAGACAATCTTGTTCCCTACCTTTGGCACAGGGACGGGTGGTGGAAAGCCAGAAAATATTATCCCTGAGTTGATCGGATCTGCCATTTCCTATCTTGAGTCAAATCCAGATAGTATTATTGAAAAGGTGTACTTTCTCGCATATAGCAAGGAAGAGCTTGACGTCTATTGTTCCACATTAAGCCAATCCAAAGATATCTTGCATGGAGATAACGTCGCAGCATCTTGAATGATGCTGCGAAATCCCTCACCCCTCTCTAAAGGAAAGATGGCTTTCAGGTCTTGGCTCGATACAAATTTCAGGCATGTCATTCCTTTCATGTCTTACCCTTTTGACACTCCCAGCGGCACCAGCCTGGCCACCCTGGTGGCTATTCCCAGGTTGTGCACCACATCTACCACATCCCCGGAGGGCTTGTAGACCTGAGGGGCCTCCTCGGCCAGCATGCCCGGAGAGGTGGCCTTGACCACGATTCCCTGCTGGTCCAGGGCCGCTTTCACACTCTTGCCTGTGAACTGTCTCAGGGCCTGGCTGCGGCTCATGACCCGGCCCGCGCCGTGGCAGGCTGATCCGAAGGTCAGATCCAGGGCGGCGTCGCTGCCGCAGAGGACATAAGAGGAGGTGCCCATGCTGCCGGGAATTATCACCGGCTGGCCCACAGAGCGGTAGGCAGCGGGAACCTCATCTCGGCAGGGGCCGAAGGCCCGGGTAGCGCCCTTGCGGTGCACATATAGCCTCTCCCGCTTTCCATCCACATTGTGCTCCTCTATCTTGGCCACATTATGAGCCACATCATATACCAGGTCCAGCCGGCTGCCCGGGAAGTACTTCTCGAATACCTCCCTCGTCCAGTGGGCTATGATATGCCGGTTGGCCCAGGCATAGTTTGCGGCGCAGACCATGCCACCGAAATAATGCCTGGCCTCGGGCGAGCCCAGGGGGGCGCAGGCCAGCTGCTTGTCCGGAATGTCTATGTTGTACTTTCGGACCGCCCGGGACAGGACATCCAGATGGTCGGTGCAGATTTGGTGTCCCGCTCCCCGCGAGCCGCAGTGTATCATCACTGTTATCTGGCCCTGGAAAAGGCCGAACTGCCGGGCCACAGCCGGATCATAGATCTCCTCCACTTTCTGGATCTCCAGAAAGTGGTTTCCGCTGCCAAGGGTCCCCAGCTGGGGCCGCCCCCTCTTTCTGGCCTTGAGGCTGACCTGATCTGGATCGGCTCCGGCCATGCCCCCACTCTCCTCGCAGTGGGTGAGGTCGGCCTCAAAGCCGTATCCCTCCTCCACCGCCCACCGGGCCCCGGATACAAAGGCCTCGGTTAGCTGCTTGTCTGTGGCATGCAGCCCGCCCGTGGCTCCCAGGCCGGAGGGTATGGCCTGGAAGAGGGCATCGATGAGGGTATTGATTCTGGGCTGCACCGCCTCAGCCAGGAGGTCGGAGCGCAGCAGCCGCACCCCGCAGTTGATGTCAAAGCCCACCCCACCAGGGCTGATGATCCCACCTTCCTCCCGAAAGGCGGCCACGCCGCCGATGGGAAAGCCGTAGCCTAAATGAGCATCGGGCATGGCCATGGAGTACTTGACTATGCCGGGCAGGGTGGCCACATTGGCCACCTGTTCCACCGTCCCCGGCTCGACCATATTTCGCAGGGCGGCAGAGACAAAGATTCGCCCCGGCACTCTCATGCCCGGCCGGTAGCCCAGGGGCACCTCATAGGTATTGTCATCTATCTTGCAGAGATTTTTGCTGGCCTCTTCCATAATCACACGTCCAGAACTACCTGAATGCACCAGATCTGATTTTTCTTAATGCCGAACTTATGCCGGGTGACGGCTTTGACCTCATTCTCGAAGGCATGCCTGCCGAGATCTATCCTCTCACCGCCTATTTTTCCATATAGCCTCATCCTGCCATCCTGCTCCAGCCGCACGGAAAAAGCGGAGAAGATTGCAGACTCTGTCTCAGAGAGAAAGATGATCTCAGAGAGCCACCGGTAGGCCAGATCCTCGAGGTCATCCCCTTCCAACTCTACCGTCCAACTTTCCTGAGCCATGATGCTTGCCGGGTCCACCATGGCCTGGGAGAGGGCAGAAGCGGCATTGCATAGCATCTCCTCCGCCGTCTTGCCGTAGGCCCGAAACATAACATCAGCGGTATGCTCCAGATATTCGAAAGGGATCATCTACCATTTCATTGAGGCTAATAAGCTTTAAAGCATTGCCAGACCCCGGGTCAGGCCTGCCTCTGCCGCCAGTGCCAGAGCCCTGGCATATTCCCGGGCAGTGATGGGGCGGCATAGCTCAGGAAAGCGGCAGGCGTTATAAGCCGGATGGTATTGGGCCATGACGTTGAGGTAGGTGTTCTTGGATATCTCCTGGGAGATGAAGCGCACCACCTCAGCCGTGCCCGCTGCATCCTCTGGAAGCACCAGGTGGCGGACCAGAAGGCCGCGCCGGGCGATGCCTGCCTCGTCCAAAACCAGATCGCCCACCTGGCGGTGCATCTCCTTTAATGCCGCTTTCATCCTTTCCACATAATCCGGGGCGCCGGAATATTTGAGAGCCGGCCCGTCTTGGCCATATTTGGCATCGGGCAT
>JAGOLL010000089.1 GCA_017994055.1 Methanothrix sp. | reverse complement strand
CGATCAAAGAGGCTCAAGGGAGAGCGGCTGAGAGAGAGGCTGATCAAAGAAGTGCAGTTGGCTCTGGAGGAGGCAGGATGACCCCACTGATGAGCTACCAGGATGCCACCGCCAGGGAGTGGTTGGTCGGAAACGGCCTGGGCGGATATGCTTCATCCACCTTGTGTTGCAGCAATACCAGGGCCTATCACGGCCTGCTGGTGGCAGCCTTGCAGCCCCCCAAGGATCGCTGGCTCATGCTCTCCTTCCTGGACGAGGAGATAGACGGGCATCATCTGGCTTGCCATCAGTATCCCGGAGCGATTTATCCCCAGGGATACCAATATCTCCGGGAATTCCGGCAGGACCCATTTCCCCGCATCTGCTATGAGCTGGGGGATATGCGGGTGGAAAAGACAGTCTTCATGATCCGGGGGGAGAACACCACCATCGTCAGATATCGGATCACGGGGGGCCGGGGGCGCATGAACATCGTTCCTCTCATGCACAACCGCAGCTTTCACGCCGCCCGACCCCTGCCCCTCCTGCAGCAGGGGGAGATGGCCGGGGGAGCCCTGATCCGGTCATCCGAACGAATGGATGCCCCGTTCACCTTGCTCTCCGACGGGCTGACATTCATGGCCGATGAGCGGGTCTACTACAGCTTTGAGTACGAAGCAGAGCGGAGCCGTGGCCTGGCCTGGAAAGAGGATCTCTTCTCTCCCGGTCGCTTCCAGATGGATCTCTCCGGAGATGAGGAGTTTACCATAGCTGCCAGTGCCTGGAGGAGCAGCATGCCCGACTGGCGAAGCGAGATGGCCAGGGAGAGGTCCCGCCTGGAGGCTCTGAAGGCCCCCATGCCGGAGCTGGCTATGGCCGCAGACAGCTTCCTGGTCCGGAGAGGTGGAAGCCTGAGCATCATCGCCGGATATCACTGGTTTGACGACTGGGGGCGGGATGCCATGATCTCTTTGCCCGGCCTGCTGCTGTGCACCGGCCGGACCGAGGAGGCGGCGGAAGTCCTGAGGCTATTTGCCTCGGCTATGCAGGATGGTGTCCTGCCCAACGACCTGGGTGCGGAGTCATATAATACTGTGGATGCATCCCTGTGGTTTGTCCGAGCTGTGGCCGCCTATTTTGAGCAGTGCAGCGATATGCCGCTCCTGGAGGAGCTCTGGCCGGCGCTGCTTGCAGTCTACAGTCGCTACTCGCGGGCGGGAGATGGTTTTGGGGCGGACGAGGACGGCCTGATTTTCTCAGGCCCGGCTCTGACCTGGATGGATGCCCGGGTAGAGGGCAGGCCGGTCACCGGCCGGGCCGGCAAGTGCTGCGAGATCAATGCCCTCTGGTACTCGGCTCTAAAGGATATGAACAAGCTGCAAAAGGCCCTTGGCCGGAACGGCAGCCCGGGCGGGGCAGATTTTTCCCGCCTGGCCAGAAAGGTAAAGGCCAGCTACCGCCGGTTCTGGAACAGCGAGACCGGATGCCTTTATGATGTCATAGACCACGAGGATGCTTCCATCCGGCCCAACCAGATCATAGCCGCAGGAGTAGACGGCCTTCTGCCCGACATAATGAGGCGGTCGGTGCTGGATACAGTGATCCGCGAGCTTCTCACTCCTTATGGTCTGCGCACCCTCTCCCCCCGCGATCCCCGCTATGCGGGATGGTATGAGGGAGGACCGGCGAGCAGAGATGCCGCCTATCATCAGGGCACAGTCTGGCCCTGGCTTATGGGCCCCTACATCGATGCCCTGATATCGATCAAAGGCAGGTCAAAAGCAGTGCGCTCAGAGGCCCGGGAGCTTCTCCGGCCACTTCTTTCTTTAGCGGCAGGAGGCGTTGCGACCATTCCCGAGGTCTTCGACGGCAGCAGCCCCCACCGTCCTGGGGGATGCATCTCCCAGGCCTGGTCGGTGGCAGAGGTGCTGCGGGCCTGGGAAAAGGTATCCTGAGGGACTCTCTTCAGCTTCCTGGCCGGACGGCGGTGGCATTGCCGCTCTCGGCCAGCTTTTCCGCCTGGTATACTTCATAGCTGCCCTGCAGCCTGCCATCTTCATGGACCAGATTCATGCGGTAGTCCTCTTTCTGAGAGTTGACCTTGACCTCCAGGCTGATCTCATCCTGGGATACGTCTCCAGTGGCCGTGGCTAAAGCATCCGAATCATCTTCGGTAATGGACCCATAGCCTTGCAGCCTGTCGCCGGACTGTATCAGTATGATATCCATGATCTTTGTGGCAGCCTCTGATCCGCCCCCGGTAAGGCTCATCCTCCACTTTCCAGCCAGATCAATGATCGGATCCTCTTTCTGGACCGCAGGCACAGCTGCCGAAGCTGTGCTATTGCCTTCGGTCTGGTTTGCAGCTGCCTGGCTCTCTTCGGAGCCGTCGCTGTCATTGACCCCGGTGGAGGATTCCATGGCCGCATCGAAGAGGGGGTCGGCCAGAAAATCGGTGTTGTCCCTGACCACCCATCTTCCGCATCCAGCCCATGCCGGGCTGGCCAGTATGATAAGTATCAGAGCCAGGCTCAGAATCGATTTCATCTTCATTTTTGCTCCTCCTCAGGCTGCCGCCCGGCTGGCGGTGGCATTTCCGCTGCCTATAAGCTCCTCGCCCGAGTACAGCTGGTAGCTCCCGCTAACCGTTCTGTCCACACGGATCAGATCCAGATCAATGCTCTTGTCGATCTGGTTGCCGTATTCGGCTACGACCGTCCATATATGAAGTCTCACTGCATCGCTGGATACGGAGCCGGTTGCAGTTACCTGAAGCTTCGAGCCTCCCTCATTGAATATTCCCGAGCCCATGACGCTCTCTCCGGTCTGAATCAGAGTGAGGGGATTTAGAGAGATGCCTGCATCCTCCAGCTTTACCGTCCATTTGCCCACCACATCCATAATCTCCGGCTCCTCCTGCACAGGAGCCTGGATGGATGCCTCAGCGGCAAGGGCCTCGGTCGGCTGGGCCGGAGGGATTGGCTTTGTATCTGGCGCCTTCATATTGGCCCCGATTATGTCCAATTGGGGCAGGGGGCCGTTACCGTCTGGGGCAGTTGGGCTTGCCACACCATTTGAGGATTCGTTGGAGCCGGCAATATGATAGGGTAAAGTCCGGCTGTCCTCGAAGGCGGCGGAGCCCTGCCGGGTTACCAGAACCCGGACCATATTGTTTCCCGCATCAGCACCAGTGGCATTCCAGGTCCAGGTGTTCTTCTCGCTCCAGCCGGTCATATCCAGGAACTCTCCTCTTGTAGATGGACCTGAGAGCTGAAAATCATATAGCATCGGCTCGTTGCCTGGATTGGATGCCTCTGCCATCCAAGTGATTGCCGATCCCGGGCTTTGAGGGCTGGGCTGGCTCACCTTTACGCTGAAGATCGTGGCATTCGTATTCGCCCTGGCGGCGCTGCCCAGTGCCACGGCTGGCGCGGAGGCGGATGATGCCGATGCATCTGAGCTAAGCCCGGTGCCAAGGTTCTGATTTTTGCTCACATAAAAGTCGGTATCCCCGGAGGTATCACCCATCCAGTTGGTGCCGCACTGAGACAGGGCCAAAGGAGTAAGAGATAAAATTAAAACTGCCAGCAAGGCCAAGGAAAGAGATAAGCTCTTGATCCCCATATACTAAACCACCACCATATTCTGATGGAGGGGCAATATGCTTCGATGCTTTAAACCTTCCCCTTTAAAACGTCATTCGACGAAAAGGCTCATCGCCGTCAGATTTATCAATCATTAAAGATTTCAGGCTCAGAACGGCCTGCTGGCCGAGGTGATTGATCATGAATGCGTGGGATCGCTTTATTTGGTAAAATACGATTTCTAGATACCACCCTGCGTGATGGAGAACAGGCTCCCGGTGTCTCTCTGGGCACCGAGGAAAAGCTGGCCATCGCTCGGGGGCTCGACTCCCTGGGTGTGGATGTGATCGAAGCCGGATCGGCCATGACCTCGGAGGGTGAGCGCCTTTCTATCAAAGCCGTTGCCGATTCTGGCCTGCGGGCAGAGATATGTAGCTATGTGCGGGCTTTATGCTCCGACATCGATGTCGCTTTAGGCTGCGATGTCGATTCGGTACATCTGGTTGTTCCCGTATCCGATCTGCACATCCGCTGCAAGCTCAAATCGGACCGCGAGTCGGTGATAAACCAGGCGGTGGCGGTAACAGAGTATGCCAAAGACCACGGACTGGTGGTGGAGCTGTCCGGTGAGGATGCCAGCCGGGCGGACCAGGACTATCTGGTCAGGCTCTATCAGGCTGGAATCGAGGCCGGGGCGGATCGCCTGGCCTTCTGCGATACGGTGGGAGTTCTGGTTCCCGAGACAGCGGTAGATATTTTCTCCCGGCTCAGCCGGCTTGGCAGGCCTATCAGCATCCACTGCCACAACGACTTCGGAATGGCCACAGCCAATACAGTGGCCGCGTTGCGGGCTGGCGCAGCCCAGGCCCATGTGACAGTAAACGGCATCGGCGAGCGGGCAGGAAACGCCAGCCTGGAGGAGGTAGTGATGACCCTGGAGTCGCTTTACAATCTCGATACAGGCATCAAGTGCCAGGACATATATCAGCTCTCCAGGCTGGTATCTCGCCTGACAGCCCTTCCCATGTCCCCCAACAAGGCCATAGTGGGGGAGAATGCCTTCACCCATGAGGCGGGAATTCATGTGCACGGCCTCTTGAAAGACACTGCCACATATGAGCCGATGCATCCGGAGACGGTGGGCAGAAAGAGGCGCATAGTTCTGGGCAAGCACGCCGGGCGGGCCTCGGTGGAGCTGGCTTTGCGCGAGTTCGGCCTCACCGTCTCGGAAAGCCAGCTGGCCCAGATCGTCTTCCGGGTCAAGGAGCTGGGCGACAAGGGCAAGAGGGTCTCGGACGCTGATTTGCAGACCATAGCCGATACCGTTCTCTCCATCCAGATGGAGCCAAAGGTCAAGCTGGAGGAGGTGACGGTGGTGGCCGGCAATACTGTCACTCCCACCGCCTCGGTCAAGATCCAGCTCAACGGCGACGAGAAGCTGGAGGCGGGGGTGGGAGTAGGGCCGGTGGATGCGGCCATAAATGCCATAAGGCGGGCCATCAGTGGAGTGGCGGATGTCAGGCTTGAGGAGTATCATGTGGACGCCATAACCGGCGGGACAAATGCAGTAGTAGAAGTTTGGGTGACGATGGCAATGGCAGACAGGAAGATAACGGCTCGGGGAGCCGATGCCGATATAATCATGGCCTCGGTGGAGGCGGTGCTGGAGGGCATCAACCGGTTGATGCGCCTGGAAGAGGAGGATAAGGCTAAATGTCGCAGGGCTTAGCCGACAAGGGCTCTAAGAAAGAGCATAATGCAGGCAGAGAGACTTCAGGGAAGATGACCGGCGCTCAGGCGGTGCTGGAGAGCCTGAAGAGAGAGGGCGTTGATGTAGTATTCGGCCTTCCCGGCGGGGTCCTGCTGCCTCTTTATGATGCCATATACCAGTCCGATATCCGCCATATCCTGGTGCGCCATGAGCAGGGCGCGGCTCATATGGCGGATGGATATGCCCGGGCCACGGGCAAGGTCGGCGTATGCATCGCCACCTCTGGGCCGGGGGCCACCAACCTGGTCACGGGAATAGCCAATGCCTACATGGACTCGGTGCCCATGGTGGCCATCACCGGGCAGGTGAACACCTGGCTCATAGGAAAGGATGCCTTCCAGGAGGCGGACATAACCGGCATCACTCTGCCCATAACCAAGCATAATTATCTTCTGCGCAGTGCCAAGGAGATCTCCCAGGTCTTCCGGGAGGCATTCTACATCGCCCGCACCGGACGACCCGGGCCGGTTCTTATCGACCTGCCCAGAGATGTGACTGTGGATGAGGTGGAGTTCACCTGGCCGGAGGTTAATCTGCCCGGCTACCATCCCTCCATCAAAGCCCATGAGATGCAGATCAAGAAGGCGGCCAAGGTTTTGATGCAGGCCAGCCGGCCGGTGATCTATGTGGGGGGAGGGGTAAGATATGCCGGTGCCCAGAAGGAGCTATTCGAGCTTGCCGCCAAAATCAATGCTCCGGTGACCACCACCCTCATGGGAGTGGGCTGCTTCCCGGAGGACCACCCCCTGTCCATGGGAATGCTGGGCATGCACGGCACCAGATATGCCAATTATGCCATCCAGGAGTCTGATCTGATTTTAGCCGTGGGCGCGCGCTTCGACGACCGGGTGACAGGCAAGATATCCAGCTTTGCTCCCCATGCCAAGATAGTTCACATCGATGTGGACCCGGCTGAGGTGGGCAAGAATGTGAGGGTGGATATCCCGGTAGTGGCTGACGCCAAAAATGCCCTAGCCGCTCTGGCCAAGGAGGTGGGGCCCAAACCCAGAGGGGAGTGGAATGAGAAGGTGGAGGGATGGAAGAAGGACTATCCATTACGCTACATTCCGGATATGAATATCATCAAGCCCCAGTATGTGATCGAGAAGCTGTGTGAGATTGCGCCGGAGGCCATCATCACCACCGAGGTAGGGCAGAACCAGATGTGGGCGGCGCAATTCTTTGTGCATAAGGATCCATCCAAGTTCATATCCTCCGGGGGTCTCGGCACCATGGGATACGGATTTCCCGCCGCCATCGGAGCCAAAATGGGCCGGCCGGAGTGCGAGGTCATAGACGTGGCCGGAGACGGAAGCTTTCTCATGAACAGCCAGGAGCTTGCCACTGCTGTGGTTAATGACATCCCGGTCAAGGTGGCGGTGCTCAACAACGGCTGCCTGGGAATGGTGCGGCAGTGGCAGGAGCTCTTCTTTGAGAAGAGATACTCTGCCACCATCCTGGGTCGCGCTAGCCCGGACTTCGTAAAGCTGGCCGAGGCCTACGGCGCGGTGGGACTGCGGGCCACCAAGCCCTCCGAAGTTGAGGGCGTGATCCGGACCGCCCTGGCCACGGACCGGCCGGTGGTGATGGACTTTATTGTCAGCCCAGCGGAGAAGGTCTCGCCCATGGTACCGGCGGGGGCAACTCTATCCGAGATACTGGAGCTGGAGTGGTGCGACGAGGCCCAGGCCTGTCATCTGGAGAAAATTTATGCCGAGGGAAGAAGAGAGGTCTACGGGGAGGAGGGATACTAGATGAAGCACACCATAGCGGTCATAGTGGAGAACAAGTCCGGCGTTCTCACCCGCATCGCCGGGCTCTTCAGCCGACGCTCCTTCAATATCG